>JAGQOG010000042.1 GCA_020427695.1 Phycisphaerales bacterium | reverse complement strand
CGTGCCGTCCACCATCAGGTCGTGGTTCAGGTCCGCGGCGCAGGCGCCGAAGAGAGGACAGGTTCCCCACGCCGCCAGCATGGCGCCAAGATCGGCGCCGTCCACGAGGCAGTCGCCGGTCAGATCGGCATCGGGGCAGCAGATCTCGATCGTCGCGTTCTCGATGCGGTCAACGAGGAACGGGAAGCAGTCGAAGACCTCGGGCGTCACCGATCCGCTCACGCGCACGGTCTGTCCAGGGATGAACCCTCCGTAGCTCGCCAGCGTGAAGGTGCCCGGCACATCCTGCGGGAAGAACGTGACACAACCCTGCGGGCCGATGGACAGCGTGCCGCAGCCGGCGAAGTAGCCCTCTCCGCACGGCACGATCGAAACGACCTCGAGGCACGCCGTCACCTGGCACTCGGGGATCGTGATGCACGACTTGTCGATGTTCCCCGCCACGGCCACGACGTCGCCGGGAACGAATCCGCCGACGTCGTCGAGCACGTACGTTCCTCCGCTCTCGGCCTCCAGCGCCAGCCCGCAGAACGCGGTCTGCACAATGGTCCCGCAATCGATGAACGACGCGGGGAGCGGGCACGACTCGATCGAGTTGTCCACGATCTTCTGCACCACCACCGGGAAGCAGGCCACGAGATCGGGCTCGACCACGCCTTCCACCGCGACGTGATCGCCGAACGAGAAGTCGCCGAGGTTGTCGAGAAGGTAGCCGGCTCCGGTGTCGTCGGCGACGAAGAGCAGACAGCCCTGCGGGCCGAAGCCGATCGTCCCACAACCGGAGAAGACGTCGGGTCCGCGCTCGCCCGCGAGGGAGGGCGAGGCGGCGACAACGACCGCGAGGACGGCTCCGAGCGACGCGTGTCTGCAAGCAGGACGGGCGGAAGGACTCATGGCGGTCTTCCTTTCGTTCGAGATCGAGGCCGGCGCATGCATCTGCGTCGGCCAGGACCGGGATTCGGCGTTCCGTCGGGCGCGGCGGAGGGGACCGCTCGGCGCGGCCGCGGAAGGGCGTCACCTGACTGTACCCCTCCGGGCAAGCCGGGTTTCATCCGATCACGGTGTGGATTCGGTGTGGCCGGTGGCGGCCGGCGAGGGTCCGCCGCCGGGGCCGTACAGCACCAGATACCCCGCGGTCACGTGCACCGGTGCCGAGGCCTTGCCACGGGCCTCGTTCACGTACGGGTCGAGTTCGTACTCGATCTCGAGCGTCCGACGGGCGTCGAGAAGCGACGTCACATCGACCTCCCACGGCGCCACGACGTCCCCCGGCGCCCAGCCGGCGCGGTCGTACTTCCAGGTGCCGCCTTGCGGGCGGCACGGATTGAGGTAGTTGTCGGTCTTCCACAGCCGATTGCGGAAGGGTGTTCCGTTGACGACGAGCGTTCGCCAGATCGGCATGAACTCGGCCGCGTTGTTCGTGTTCGGACTCATGCCGTGACCGGTCACGATCGTGACGACCTTCGCGCCGATGGTGGAATCGTCCACCGAGACCGTGCGCGGCAGGTAGAAGCCGCTCGGCGGACGGTCGGGATCGCCGATCACGCACGAGCCCGACCACAGCGGTTCGACCCGCTCGGCGAGCCGATCCGTCGGACCGGGGCAGAATCGGAACGTCACCGTCACCACCCATCCCTCGCCGTACGTGCCGCAGCGCTGCACGATGGTGCGCTGGCCGCGCAGCCAGGGCCGGAAGTCGGAGACGTCCACCGTCCACTCGTGGCCGCGGTGATAGGGCGTGATGTAGCGCACGATCTCGCGCTCGACGCCTTCGTCGTCCACCACGGAGATGCTCGCGATGCGGTCCCAGGGATCGAAGCGGGTCTCCGGCTTGTCGAGACGAATCGTGCACAGGATGCGTCCGTAGGCGCTGGTGTCGTCCGGAAACGCGACGCTGCCCTCGTTCCGCTTGTGTCCCCCGTCGTTGAGGGCGCGGTCGATCGCGACGAAGGTCAGCGGTGGTGCCGCGGGCGGCACCTGCTCCCCCAGCCGAATCGAAAGATCGTCCAGCGCCACGAAGCCCGCGGTGTCGGTGTTCCGCGCGCCGAACGCCGGCCGTCCCTCGTATCCTTCGAGCGCGGACACGAAGCGCCGGTCGAACACGGCCTGCCCGTCCACCATCACCGTCACCTCGGCACCGCCGGTGACCGCCTCCCAGCGGACCACGATCCGGTGCGGCTGGGTGTCGCGGAAGTCGATGGGACACAGCGCCTTCGCCAGCTCGGTGCCGTTGAATTGCAGCGAGACCTCGTGCTGCGGCCGATCGTGGATGTTCCCGGATCCGCTGAACGGGTCGAGCGTGAACGGATCGGAGGCGTCGAACCCGACGCCGAAGGCATTGGCAAGGTCGGGAGCTTCCCAGGCATCGATCGGCGGCGCCTCCCCGACCCGCTCGCACGATGCCGTCGGCAGCCACAGGAATCCGGCGCCCTCCGTGCCCCGGGACATGGTCATCGTCCAGGACACCTCGACGAATCGGGTGGGGCCGTCGCCGACGGCCATGAACGACGCCGCCGTCCAGTGCCGCCAGCGGGCATCGAGCAGCCGCAGCACCCCGTCCCTGATCTCCGGCTTGAGCTCGTCTCGGAACCGATCGCCACCGCCGCCGACCGCCAGGCCAACCACCTCGGATTGGCCGAAGTCGAAGTCGGCCGTCGCGTCCGCCCCGGGTAGCGGCGTCTCCTGAAACCGCGCGGACGAGGTGAGCAGGGCGATCGCCAGGAGCGTGGAAGAGATCGTCACGTCGTTCGCTCCGAGACCGCGCGGCCGGGCTTACGCCGCGCGTCGATCACCAGGGGTTGGTCACATGGCACGCCCGGCCCGTCTTCACAATGTAGTCCTGGTGGTAGTCCTCTGCAGGCCAGAACGTCTTGGCCAGCTCGACTTGGGTGACGATGGGCCGACCGTGGAAGGCGCCCTTCGCCTTGAGCTCGGCGACGAACGCCCGGGCCTCGGCGAGCTGCTCGTCGTCCACACACCAGATCCCCGAGCGGTACTGGTCGCCCACGTCGGGCCCCTGACGGTTGAGTTGGGTGGGATCGTGCATCTTGAAGAACGCCTCGAGGAGCTGCCGGTAGGTGATCTTGGTCGGGTCGTAGACCACCTTCACCGTCTCGGCGTGACCCGTGTTCTCGTAGCAGACCTGCTTGTAGGTGGGATGGTCCTCATGCCCCTGCATGTAGCCGCTGACGGCATCGATGACGCCCGGTCCCTTCTGGAAGTAGTGCTCCATCCCCCAGAAGCAGCCACCGGCGAAGTAGGCCGTCCTGGCGGCGACCTCGGCCTTCGACTTCGGATCGGCTTGTTCGTGCGCGTTGGGCGCCGAGGCCACACGCTGCGTTGGGAGCGGCGCTCCTTCCTCGACGAACTCGAGTGCGGCGGAGTTGAGGCAGTAGCGGAGGCCGGTCGGCCGGGGTCCATCGTCGAAGACGTGCCCCAGGTGCGACGAGCAGCGGGCGCAGAGGATCTCCGTGCGCACCATCCCGAACCCGAGGTCCTCCTTCTCCACGACATGCTCGGGGTCGAAGGGCTGGAAGAAGCTCGGCCAGCCTGTTCCCGAATGGAACTTCGCATCGCTCTTGAAGAGCGGAAGGCCGCACACGACGCACACGTACGCACCCTGCTTCTTGTTGTCGACCAGGTTGCCGCAGAACGCGGGCTCCGTCCCCGCCCGCTGTGTCACGCGGTACTGCTCGGGCGTGAGCGTGGCGGCAAGAGCCGCGACCTGCTCCTTCGGCAGAGGCGTGATGTCGAAGCCGGCGGACGACTGACGGGGCGGCATGGGGTTCTCCGAGGTGGCGGATCGCTCTGGGGCGGTCTTCTCAGCCGGCTTCTCGGGCGCTGGGGGAGCCGCGGCCCAGAGGAGGCTGGCGGCGAGCACCAGGAGCGGGACCGAAAGCACGGCGAGAAGGCGGATCATGGAGGGCTCCAGGACGGATGGGTCGGCAGTTCCGGCTGCGTTGTATTCGATGCCAGCCGCGGGGGAGATGTTCCCCGCGGAGCGAATTCAACCGTGCCGAGCGCTCCCGTATTCCCGAATGGATCGGCCCCGACGCCCGTGGCGACCGGCGAACGGGCACAAAGCACGTTGGAGCGGGACGCCGGAAGCGACGTGTCCCACCGTGCTACAGCACGCAGTGTTGGCGCACGAAGCCGACGGCGGCGTCGCACAGGGCAGCCAACTGCGGGCTCGGATGGGCGTCGCGGGGCATGGGGTTGGGCGTGTTGAAGACGTGGTCGGCTCCTTCCACGATCAAGGTCGTGGCACGGGGCCCAACGGCGTCCGCCAGTTCACGTGCGGCGGTGCTCGGAACGGTCTCGTCGTTGGATCCGTGCACGACCAGAACCGGGCACTCGATGCTCGACGCAACCGCCAGCAGGTCGTGACCCTCGGGATCGTCGAGCTGCTCCTCAAGGAATCTCCGCCCGACGCGCAGCTGCTGTCCGGTGCGGGAACTCGGCGACAAGAGCGAGCCCTCCCGAAGGAGCACCTCCTGCTCGCGGGCGGGAAGCGGGTTGCAGGAGGCAGGGGTCGCGATGGTGATGACACCTGCCGGACGGACGACGGGCCCCTGGTCGCCGCGTCTTCCGGCGGCCAACAGACACGATGCGCCGCCGCGCGAGTGTCCCACCAGGAAGAGCGGCACCCCGGCACCTTCGAGACGACCAGACGTGATCGCGTTCGCGAGGCAGCGCAGGTCCTCCACCTGGCGGTTCCAGGTGTCCTCCTCGAACAGGTCTGGCCGCTCGAAGGTGGCCACCGACTCCGTCATGCCCGAATGGCTGAAGTTGAAGCGATGGACCACGCAACCGGCGCGGGCCAGCGTCTCCGACAGCCGCGGGATCATGCCGTAGTCCTTGTAGCCCTTGAACCCGTGGGCCACGAGCACCGCGGCCATCACGCGGTTCGGCGGGAAATCGGTGTTGCCCAGGATGAGTTCGCCTCCCGAACCGGGAAGGCTCCACGATCGCGCCACACGTCCTCCCTTCTCGCGGCGAGGAGCCGATGCGCCCTGCCGATCCGCGCAGCCTATCGGGAGACCGTCGAAATGGCACATCGATGCAGTCCGTCCCGCCGGTGTGGCACGGCGGGCCGCGAATGGGCCTCCAAAGCCAGGAAGGCGGGTGCGTCAGGTTGGCGCAGCGGTTGCGCCCTTCAAGTCGCGGCCAAGGACCGCCCATGCCATGACTGAGAACTCCCCCATCGTCAACATTCCCCCCAACGACGCGCCGCTGCGCCATCCCTGGCTGGTTGCCATTTGGCCCGGCATGGGTGGGGTCGCCGCGATCGCGGGCGGCCACCTGATCCAGAGCCTGGGCGCGCTGCCGGCCGGTCTCATTCCCGAGCGCGACTACTTCAGCATCGACCACGTGGACGTGCGCGGCGGCATCGCCCGCGCGGGGGCCTTGCCCCGTTCGATGTTCTTCGCCTGGCGCGATCCGAAGGGCGAGCGTGATCTCCTGGTGTTCATCGGCGAGGCGCAGCCGCCGACGGGCGGGTTCTCCCTCTGTCATCGCATCATGGACGTCGCCGTCGAACACGGGGTCGAACGCGTGGTCACGTTCGCCGCCATGGGCACGTCGATCCATCCGTCGAACGAGCCGAAGGTGTTCGGCGCGGTCACGGTGCCGGAGCTGCTCGAGCCGATGCGCGAGGCAGGCGTCGAGCGTCTGCAGGACGGCCAGGTGAGCGGGCTGAACGGCTCGCTCCTCGCCGCCGCCGCCGATCGCGGCATCCCGGCGATGTGCCTGCTCGGCGAGATGCCGCTCTTCGCCGCGGGCGTGCCCAATCCGAAGTCGGCCCTCGGGGTGCTGCACTCGTTTGAACGCCTCTTCGGCATCGAGTTGAATCTCCAGGCGCTCGAGTCGCACGCGAAGGCGATGGAACCGCAGTTCCTCCAACTCCTGTCCCAGCTTCGCCAGCAGGTCGCGGGCGCCGTTCAACAGGAGGAGAACGAGGAGCACGAAGACGGTCAGCCCCAGGAGCACGAGACCGATGTCGCGCCCGCGCCGCCGAAGATGGAGCACGCGAAGCGGAAGCTCGGCACCGACGACCGCCAGCGGATCGAAGCGCTGTTCGCGGAGGCGAGCGACGACCGCACCAAGGCCGAGCGCCTGAAGGACGAGTTGGATCGCCTCGACGTGTTTGCCGAGTACGAGGATCGTTTTTTGGACCTGTTCCGGAGGACGGAATAGGTCCGGGGACGGTGTGGGATGGCCCGCGCTGTCCGACGGAGGGGTTATCGGGGGACGGACGGCGCCGGAGAGAATCGCGGACGCCTTCCGACGAAGGGGTTATCAGGGGACGGACGGCGCCGGAGGAAGTCGCGGACGCCGTCCGACGAAGGGGTTATCAGGTATCAGGTGGCGGATACCAGGGAACGGACGGCGCCTTCTTCGAGGGCGGACCAGGGTTCGCCCGATGCGAACGCGCTCACCGTCCTGCGACGGCTGATACCTGATACCTGATACCTGATCCCTGATCCCTGATCCCTGATCCCTGACACGCGTTCTCACGGCCTGGAAGGCCGTGGCACCCGATTGATACCTGTCCTCACGGCCTGGAAGGCCGTGCCACCCTGTTCTCACGGCCTGGAAGGCCGTGGCACCGGAATTAGACGCACCGTGGGATCACCAAACACAATGAACTTCATGCCTTGGAAGTAGATGCTCGGCGGATACCAGTCGTCGGTGGGGACCAGGGCGTCGAGCCGCTCCACCTGGTGGTAGTGGCGCACGGCGCTGCACCAGTGCTCGCCGATCGTGGCCTCGGGGTGCGCCGACATCGACGCGACGAAGCCATCCAAGAGGCTCTGCGCGCACGGTTGGCTGCCGGTGACGCAGCCGATGTACACCACGGCGCCGCCGTCGGGCCGCCGGACGCTTCGCTCCCCCACCGACGTCGTGTTGCAGCGCCCGGTTTGGATCGGTGCCGGCGGCGGGGGAAACGTCTGGAACACCTCGCCACCGTTCGTGCCCTCGTGTTCGACGCCATCGACATCGATGTACGCCTGGTAGGGCGCCTGCGTCGCCGTCTCCGCGGTCGAGCAGCCGATCGAAAAGAGGACGGGCAGCACGGCGCGACCCGAGCTGGCGTCGAGGGTCGAATCGCGGAGACATCCGTCCCAGCCGTGCGGCTGGCCGTGTCCGGTATGGAATACGACCCGCGCACCGGACTCGATCGCTTCCCTGACCGCGGCCTCGGTGGGCGGATGTTCGGTGTCGAAGTAGCCCGCGACTTGGGCGATCCACGGCCCGTGGAGCGTGGCGGCCGTGCCTCGAATCCGCGCGCCGTTGTCCACCCATCCGCCCGACGCGACGAACTGCACGGAGAAGCCGGCCGCGGCCTCGTTCGTACCGTCGACATCCGCCGTCGCCTCCTCGTGGCGCCGGCTCTTGGCGGCAACCGCCACCGCCTCCTCGACCGTTGAGACGGGCCAGCGCCCGACCGCGATGTCCGGGAGATAGTCGATGCCGTCGAAGTTGATCGGGTCCTGCTTGTTGCGTTCGCCGTGCACCTCGCCGAAGTAGCGGGCGTGGATTCCATCCCTCGCCCCGTTCCAGTCCTCGAAGGAGCCGTCGGCCTTGGCGAGATCCGCGTAGTAGAGGTCGCTCGGATAGAAGGCGGTGTCGAACGCCGCCTCGGTCACCCGATCCAGAACCATGTAGCGCACCGGAAGCACGTCCGCATCGCCAACGAGCAGGACCGCGTCGAGTCCATGAGCGGCACGTCGCTCGAAGAAGGCACGCTTCAGGCGCTCGGGCGCATCGCCGCCCTCGCCCTGGGCCAGCAGTCCCTCGAGGGACGCCAGCTCGACGGCGGCGATGCCGGGCCGCGTCCGCTTGAACGCTGCGAACGGCTCGAGCGGCTCGCACCATGCGGCGGGCGCGACGATCAGGAGACGGATGGATCGACCCGCGGCTTCGGTCGGCGCGGTTCCGGTCGGCGCCGCCGGACGCGCGGTCTCCGGGGGAGAACCGACCGCGAGCACGATGCCCAGGAGCCACAGCGCAGTCGTCACGCGATCCGCTCCAGCTTGGTCACCCGTCCGACCTCGACCCACTCGACCACGAAGATGTCGTCGTGGGCGTCGAAGCAGGCCGAGTGCGGGGCGATGAACTTCCCGGGCACGAACTGCTCGCGCGGCTTGTCGCGCAACGCGTAGTTCTCGCCGTCGCCCAGATGCACCACCAGCGTGTCGTCCGCATCGAGCAGCGTGACGCGGGCCTCGAGATCGGGCACCAGCAGGAGGCTGCCGCGGGTGTCGAAGTGGCATGGCGCGCGCAGCTCGTCGGTCACGAAGCCCTGGTGGCGACCGTCGAGCGAGAAGTACTGGAGCCGGCGGTTGGAGCGGTCGGCCACGACGATCCGAGGTTCGCCATGGCGCGGGTCGATGAAGATGCCGTGGGGACACAGCACCTGCCCCCGCTCCTTGCCGGGGCCTCCGAACGATCCGAGATAGGTGCCCTGCGGGTCGTAGCGATGGATCCAGCTCTTGCCGTATCCGTCCGCCACGAAGAAGTGCCCGGCCAGCGGATGCGCCGCCTCGCCCGGCGCCGGATGGGGCACCATGGCGACGTTGGTCGGCTTGTACTCCTGCTGCCCGCCGTAGAGGCCCGAGTCGAGGGGACAGCGGAGCCGATACACCTCGTTCCCGAGGAGGTCGGTCTTGGCCACCACGCCGCGCTGGCAATCGGCGAGATACAGGAACTCGCCGTCCGGCTCGCGGGCGAGCAGGAGACCGTGCGCGCCGCCCTTGTACTCCGCGCCGAAGGCACGCACGAATCGCCCCGTCGGATCGAAGACGCAGATCGCCTCGTCATGCGCCGCGCTGGCGTGCACCGTGTGCTTGATGTAGACGTTCCCCGCAGCGTCCACCGCCACGCCGTGGGTGTTCCCGAAGGCGTGACCCGGCGGAAGCGCCGCCCAGTCGTGTCGGCAGCGGTAGGAGTGCGCGCCGGAGCCCACGATCGGCTCGGCCAGGCCCGACTTGTCCTGGGCCAGGATCGCCGGCGCGAGCATCGCCGCGCCCGCCGCGCTGCCCGCGGCGGCAAGGAAGGAACGGCGATCGATGGCGTCCGACGAGCGACCGTGTCTCATGGGCGACTCCCTGTGTCCACTCCACTAGACCCGCGACGGCCCCCGACCGTCAAGTGGGAAGCGCCGAGGACTGCGCAGCATGCTTCCCGCGCGGCAGCCATCGCAGGGCGACCACCCCGGACACGAAGGTGAGCATGCCGGCCGCATGGATGGACCAGTCGAACCCCAAGGCATCGGCGATCAGGCCACTGGCGATCGCGCCGACGACGTAGCCCAGGTCGCGCCAGAATCGGTACACGCTGAGGGCTCGCGCCCGCCAGTTGGCGCTCGACTGGTCGCCGATCGACGCCAGTAGCGTCGGATACACCATGGCCGTGCCGACTCCAAGCAGGAACGCGCCAACCACGCCGCTCACCAGCGCGCCCCCGACGTCGAGTCCGATCAGGAGGTGTGCACCCGCCTGCACCCACATGCCGAGCACGATCAACGGACGCCGACCGGTGTGGTCGCTCAGCCAGCCGGTGGCGAGTTGGCCGACTCCCCACGACAGCGGATAGATCGCCGCCGCCAAGGCGATGGCGCGAATGCCGAGCCCCCGTTGCGCGAGAAGCAGCGGAAGGATGCCCCACGCAACCCCGTCGTTGAGGTTGTTGACCAGCCCCGCCTGCGAGGCGGCGAACAGCCCGCGACAGCGCCAGGAGGTCTCCGCGAAGACCCACGCGAACCGCGGCACGGGCTGCGCGTGATCGGTCGCCCCCCGATGCCGTGTCGCTTCGAGTTGGGCGAACGGACGCGTCTCCCGCACGAAGAGCACCGAGAGGACCGTGCCCAACAACACGCAACCCACCGCGATCCAGAACGGCTCGGGGCGCAGCCCCCAGCGGGCGGCGACCATTCCCGCCCCCCACGCCGATGCTGCGACCGCCACGTAGCCCGCGAACTCGTTGAGCCCGAGCGCCAGCCCGCGCCGGGCCGGGCCCACGAGATCGACCTTCATGACCACCGTCATCGACCACGCCAGCCCCTGGTTGGCGCCGAGCAGCATGTTCGCCGCGACGATCCATTCGAAGCTCGGGGCCCACATGATCAGGAACGGCACCGGCAACCCGAGCAGCCAGCCGAGCACGAGGACCGGACGCCGACCCCACCGATCGGCCAGCACGCCCGACACGAGATTGGCCGACGCCTTGGTGACCCCGAAGCTCGCGATGAACGCCATGAGCACAACCGCGGAGCCGACGAGAAACTCCTCCTCGCCGATCAGCGGCACGACCGCCCGCTGAACGCCGACGAGTCCGCCGACGAGCGCGTTGATCGCCACCAGCAGGGCAAACTGCGGCAGGTTCGGTCGCAGCCCCAGTTCGATGGGCGCCGCCGTCGATGAGGAGTTGGACGATTCGCCGCCGACGATGGCGGCGATGGTAGCGGGACGCGGTCTCACCACCCGCAGATGGTCCGCAGCGCCTTGTCCAGCGCCGGCACGACCGGCATGACCGACAGGCGCGGGATCCGGACCAGATCGAATCCCGCGAAGCGCGGGTCCGCCTTGATCTCCGCCAAGGTCGCCGCGTGCGGCGCCCTCGACACCGGCGCGATGTCGAAGAGCACGAACTTCGGCTCCCCCGCCGCCGTCTGACCGGGCCGCTTGGGATCGGGATACGCCCCCTTCACCACGCGGGCGAGGCCGACCACGCAGCGCTCGTCGCCGGTGTGGTAGACCACGCACTCGTCGCCCTTCCGGATCGCGCGCATGTGCTTCTGCGCGGCGGCGTTGGTCACGCCCTCCCACGCGGTGCGGCGGTCGCGCGCCAGGTCGTCGTACGCGTAGTCGTCCGGTTCCGTCTTGAGCAGCCAGGTGGCCATGGGCCATCGTAGGCGGCGCTCGGCCGCGCTTGGCCGCTCAGGCCTTGGGCGCCGTCAGGTGATCGATCGCCTCGACCACCTCCGGGAGATGCGTGTAGGCCGGACCGCCCTGCATGACGACGGCCACGCCGGCCGCTTCGACGATCTGTTCGGGCGTGGCGCCAACCTTGAGGCACTTCTCGACGTGGGCGTAGATGCACGCCTCGCAGCCCATCGACACGCCGATGGCAAGCGCGATGAGCTCCTTGTCGCGCACGGTCAACGCGCCTTCCTTCATGATGGCCGCGAACATCGATCCGAAGCCGCGGGCGATGTCGGGCGCGGACGCCTTCGCATGACCCATGCGATCGGACCAGGTGGCGTAGAAGCGGTCGGCGGTCGTGCTCATCGGGTGTCGCTCGCTGCGGATTCGGAATAGAGGAGTCCGGTGATGCGGCTCAACGGCAGATGCCGCGCACACAGGGGTCGCCGGCGGCCCGGAACGCCCGGTTCCACGGCATGTGGCCGACGACGGCGGCCATGCCGCAGGTGCCGGTCGCACCGGCGATGAACACGCCGACCCCGAAGAAGCCCGTCAGCAGCAGGAACCACGGCGACACCGTCGCGGCCAGGATGCTCCCGGCCAGCACGACGGCGCCGATCACGAGCTGCACCTGGCGAATGATGCTGATGGGCAGGCGCGGGTTCTCCTGAATCGGCAGCCCGGCGGCCTTCCACGCCTCGAGGCCGCCCTTCAAGTGGAATGCTTCGACATGGCCGGAAGCCAGCAGGCGTCCGGCGGCCTCGCCCGAGCGCCGGCCGCTGCGGCAATGGAGAACGACGCGACGGGCCTCGCTGCTCGCCGGCACCTGCGTCGGATCAAGCTTCGAGAGCGAGGCGAGTTGGGCTCCGGGGATGCGTTCTCGGGCGTGCTCGTCCACCTCGCGCACGTCGACGACAACCGCCTCGTCGGCGTCCAGCCAGCGCTTGAGCGTGGCGGCATCGATCTCCTTGAGGCCGCCGATGGCAGCGCTTGCGGACTGCATGTTCCCGTTGGTGGTCGTGGTGCTCATGGTGAATCTTCCCTGTTCGAAGCCGCCTGGGGCCTCGTGGCGGCGGTTGGAGGCGCCTCGCCGGCCACCGGTTCCCGTCCCGCCGCCAGGATCGTGGGAAGTTGCCGCCACGCAATGTAGCCAGCCATCGCCACCAGGAAGACCGCGAACACCCGGCGGAGGTGAGCCTGGGAGAGACGACTGCCCACGAAGGTGCCGACCAGCATGCCCACCACGCCGAGGACAGCAAACGCGGCGACGGTGGGCCAGTCCACCTCGAGTCCGAGCCCGCTCAGAACGGAGAACGACTTCACGAACCCGGTGAGGGAGTTGAGCACGATGATGCTCAGGCTGGTCCCAACCGCCACCGGCATGGGAAGTCCCACCAGAAGGACGAGCGCCGGGACGATGAGGAACCCGCCCCCCACGCCCACGAGACCAGTCGCCACCCCGACCAGCAGCCCGTTGAGCGCCAGCGCCGCGGGGTGTGGCCGCCGGGGCCGTTCCGCCACCGGCGGCTTGCGGAACATGATCGCCGCGGCGGCGAGCATCAGGACGGAGAGCAGGAGAAGCTGGATGCCGCCCGACACCCATCTCGACGCCAAGGCACCGAGGAATGCGCCCAGCATTCCCGCCGGTCCGAACACGAGCACGCTGTGCCAATCGATGCGCCGCCGCCGGGCGGCAACCCCGGCACCGGCGAGGCTGATGGCCCCCACGATGGCGAGCGATTCGGTGATGGCGGCCTTCTCGCCGTGACCGACGAGATAGACCAGGACCGGGACGGTGAGAATGGCTCCCCCCGATCCCAGCAGGCCCAGGCTCAGGCCGACCGCAAGCGCGCCGATCAGGGCCAGGGTCACGCGTGGGCAGGCTCGTGCGCCTGCTCCCAGGCGAGGTAGCCTCCGGCGACGTTGGCGACCTCGTAGCCTTGGCGCTGAAGGTAGGCGCAGGCCCGCGCCGAACGCCCGCCGCCGCGACAGTTCACGATGATGTGACGGTCGCGGGGAATCTCGCCCAGGTGTTCGGCCAGGCGCGGATAGGCGACGTTCACGGCACCGGCGATGTGCCCCTCCGCGAACTCGTCGGCCCGCCGCACGTCGAGCACCATGGCACGCCTCGACTGGATGCGCTCCTCCGCCGCAGCCACGTCGATCTCCGCAGTCGGCACCAGGCGCCCGCCGTCGGACTCGTACGCTTCGAGATCGTTGGCGGCGAACCAGCCGACAACCCGATCGAGCCCGATCCGCACGAGGTCGCGCACCGTCTCCTCGAGCCGGCGCTCCTCGACCACGAGCACGATCGGCTCGTCCTCGGTCACATACGAGCCCACCACCATCGCGAACATGCTGTCCAACGGGGCGAACAGGGCGTTCGGAACGTGTCCGGTGCGGAAGGCCTTCCAAGGCCGCGTGTCGACGATCGCCGTCGTCCTGCCGTCCAGCTTCAGGAGTTCGGCCGCGGTCAGGCGGGGCGGCGCGGGAAGCGCGCCCAGCAGCTTCGGTCCCATCTTGTTGTCGCGCTTCATGCGGGCGAAGTACAGCGGCGGTTCGGGCTGGCCCGCGAGAATGAAGTCGACGAAGGACTGCTCGCTGGACGCGGCCTTGATCGCCGGATTGAACCGCTGCTCGTACCCGACCGTGGTCTGCGGCACCGCGCCCAGCGCCTTGCCGCACGCGCTTCCGGCGCCGTGGGCCGGCCAGACCTGCACATAGCCCGGGAGCTCCATGAACCGCTTGACGGAACGGTACAGCGTGCGGGCGGACGGATCCTTGGCGCCTTGCACGCCGGCGGCGGACTCGAGCAGGTCCGGTCGTCCGAGATCGCCGACGAAGACGAAGTCGCCCGTCGCGATGCCCATCGGCTCGTCGGCGCCGCCGCCACGGTCGGTCACCATGAACATGATGTGCTCGGGCGTGTGCCCCGGCGTGTGCACGGCCTTGAACTCGATGTTCCCGATCTTGAACGTGTCGCCGTCCTTGAGGAGCCGGTGGTCGTAGACGCCGCCGCCCGATCGCTTGTTCAGCCACTGGTACGTCCAGTCGGGGCCGCCCTCGTCGGAGAGGTAGACCTTCACCCCGCGCTCGGCGAACTCGCGCGATCCGGAAAGGAAGTCGGCGTGGATATGGGTCTCCGCCGCGGCGACGATCTTCAGCCCTTCCTTCTCCGCGACACGGACGTAGCGGTCGATGTCGCGCTCGGGATCGATGACGATCGCCTCGCCCGTGCGCTGGCAGCCGATCAGGTACGCCGCCTGGGCCAACCGGTCGTCGTAGATCATTCGTAGCAGCATGGTCGAACTCCGATTTCGGGTCACTTGTTCCGATCGATCGCGATGACGAGCGCTCGCGGGTCACATTAGAGCAGGCTGGGGGCGGGAGGTTCCACATCAGCCCACGATCGGACCCGGCCTCGAACCGGCCCCGGCGTCGAACCGGCGGCCTCGGGCGTGGATACGATGCGTCGGAACCGGGTGCGCCGCCACTGGGAGGGCCGGAGGATGCCGAAACGCTTGGGGCGAATGGACGAAGACAAGCTGCTCGACCGGTTCGAGGTCGCGCCGGGCAAGCGCCTGCATCTCAAGGACCACGATCCCGGCTGGATGGGAACCCCGGATCTTCGTCGGCTGGGGCGCGACGAGGTGAAGGCCCGCGCCCATCGCTACCTGGAAGCGAATCTTGAACAACTGGCCCAGGCCCAGGAGCTCCTCTGGGCGAGCGACACGCACTCGGTGCTGGTCGTCCTTCAGGCCATGGACGCCGCCGGCAAGGACGGCACGATCAAGCACGTCATGACCGGCGTCAACCCGCAGGGGTGTCGCGTGGTCTCGTTCAAGAAGCCCTCCACCCACGAACTCGACCACAACTTCCTCTGGCGGTACTGGCAGGTCGTGCCCGAGCGGGGTCAGATCTGCATCTTCAACCGATCGCACTACGAGGACGTCCTGGTGGTCCGGGTGCACCCCGAGCTGCTGGAAGCGAGCGGGCTTCCGCCCGGCAAGCGCGGGAAGTCCTTCTGGAAGGGCCGCTACGAGGACATCAACGCGTTCGAACGGCATCTCGCCCGCAGCGGCACGCTGATCCTCAAGTTCTTCCTGAACGTCTCCCGCGCCGAGCAGAAGCGGCGGTTTCTCGCCCGCCTCGACGACCCGGACAAGCATTGGAAGTTCTCGACCGCCGACCTGCACGAGCGCGGCTACTGGGACCAGTACCAGAAGGCGTTCGAAGAGGCGATCTCCGCCACCAGCACGAAGTGGGCGCCGTGGTTCGTCATTCCCGCCGACCACAAGTTCGTCATGCGCACGCTCGTGGCGGCGATCCTCACCCGCGGCATCCGGAGACTCGACCTGCGCTATCCGACCGTGAGCGCCGAGGGGCTGGCGGCCCTCAAGCAGGCACGCCATCAGCTCGAGTCGGAGAAGTAGT
>JAGQOG010000448.1 GCA_020427695.1 Phycisphaerales bacterium | reverse complement strand
GCGCGACGGCGCCGAAGAGCGGATCGGGAGCTGCGGACCGGACGCCACGGCGCCGGCGATCGCGGACGAGGGCACCACCGGGCCCACGGTCGCCCCGCCGGCAACGCCGGCGCCGCCCGTCCCCCCCTCGCCCGCCGCGGCCGACGCACCGCCCGCGGACGAGGTCGGAACCGTGCTTCTCCACGGCTCGAACCGCGCTCGCGTCGTGCTGCGCACGGCCGCGTAGGCTCGCTCGGGTTGCCCCCGACAAGTCCCTCGTGCGACACTGCTCCCTCGTCCATCCGGATTGGCCGAGGGAGCATGTGCAATGACGAGCGATTCGACGACGACCCATCCTGGACGGCGGCTGCGGGAGGCGATGGCGCGAGGCACCGTGCTGGCGCCTGGCGCCTTCAACGCGCTGGTCGCGCGGGCGGCGGCGCGGGCGGGATTCGAGGCGTGCTACATCTCGGGCGGCGCCACCGCGAACGTGGCGGGGTATCCCGACATCGGCCTCATCACCCTGACGGAGATGTGCCGCACCATCCGCGAGATCGCCGACGCCTCGCGACTTCCGGTCATCGTCGATGCCGACACCGGCTACGGCGAGGTCGAGTGCACCGTGCGCACCGTGGTCGAGTACGAGCGTGCGGGCGCCGCGGCCCTCCACATCGAGGACCAGGTGTTTCCCAAGCGGTGCGGACACCTCGACGGCAAGACGCTGATCCGCGCCGACGAGATGGCGGACAAGGTCGCCGCCGCGGTGGCGCATCGCGCGAGCGACGAACTCGTCGTCATCGCCCGTACCGATGCCCGATCGGCGACCAGCCTCGACGATGCGGTGGATCGCGCGAACCTCTATCGCAGCGCCGGCGCCGACGTGATCTTTCCCGAGGGACTTCACAGCGAAGCGGAGTTCGAGGCGTTCGCCCAGCGCTCGCCGGGACCGCTGCTGGCGAACATGACCGAGTTCGGCAAGACGCCCGACATTCCCGCGGCGCGGTTCGCCGCCATGGGATACCGGATCGTCATCTACCCGCTCAGCATGATGCGGCTGGCGATGGGCCACGTGGTTCGCGGGCTCGAGGTGCTGCGGCGCGACGGCAGCGTGCAGGCGCTCCTTCCCGAGATGCAGACCCGGAAGGAGCTCTACGACCTGCTGGACTACACGCCCGGCGTTCAGTGGAACTTCCCGAACATCGATCCCCGGAGGCGCTGAGTCTCACGGTCCGGGATGTGCCGGATCCACGCGTCGGAACTCGTAGGCGCCCTTCGTCGGGCCCCAGACCTGCCGGCCCTCGGCGTCGTAGCCGCGGTCCCACGACTGGAGCACGTCCGCGGTGAGCACGACTTCGGAGACGGCGTAGGCCGCACCGTGGAGGTCGCTGGTGCAGCCGATGCCCTCGGTCGCGCCGATGAAGGTGTCGTCGCCGCGGGCCAGCAGGTACACCGTGCAGCCTTCGCGCGGGAACAGATCGTCCGGACCAAGTGCCGCCAGCGGACGGCTGAACCGCCACGCGCCGGCGAACGACTCCGGCGGGTCGGGCAGGGCGAAGACATCGCTGCGAATCGTGCCGTTGGGCCCGGGGCCGACGCGGTAGACGCGTTGCCGGTAGGGAGCACCGGACCGCGCCGCCATCGCCTGCTCGACGTACAGCCAGCGCACGTCCGCGGCGACGTCCTCGCGATCGACCCAGATCGGCACGATGTGCAGGACCACGTCGCGGAACTCCGGGTCGGCCTGGGCCTGGGCGGCGGAGGAGAACGAGCCCGACATCCAGGCGACGACGCGATCCAACTCGGGATCGGACACCGAGACCGGCGTGGATCGACAGGATGCCGCGACGCCGAGGAGCAGGATTGCCGCGGCGGTGCAGACTTGGCGCATGATCCCTGAGGATAGCGGCGTCGCACCGGGGTCGTCGATCGCCGATGAAGGAATGTGTACGATGGTCCTTCCCCCAGCGGACCCGCGAACGACGAGGCCACCCACCATGACCGCGACCACCACCTCCAAGGCGCCAGACACCCGGGGACTCGCCGGACAAACCGTCGGCGAAACCTCCATCTGCTCCGTCAACCAGACGCAGCTCATCTACCGCGGCTACGAGATCGCCGACCTCGCCGAGCACGCGTCGTTCGAGGAGGTGGCGTTCCTCCTGCTCGAGGGGCACAAGCCCTCGGCGGAAGAGCTCGGCCGATTCAAGCGCGAGGTCGAGGCGGAGCGGGCGATTCCGGACGGCCTGAAGACGCTGCTGCGGGAGCTCGCGACCAAGGCGCCGAAGACGCATCCGATGAGCGTGTTGCGCACCGGGATCAGCTACCTGTCGCACTTCGATCCCGAGACCGAGGACAACGCGCCGGCCGCCGAGCTTCGCAAGTCGAAGCGGCTGCTGGCCAAGATCCCGACCATCATCGGCTACGGGCAGATGACCCTCGACGGCAAGACCCCGGTCGAACCCGATCCGTCGCTTGGGCACGCGGCGAACCTGTTGTGGTGCATGACCGGCAAGGAGCCCTCGGAGCTTGATGCCAGGGTCATGGACGTGTCGCTCATCCTCTACGCCGAGCACGACTTCAACGCCTCGACCTTCGCCTGCCGCGTCATCGCCTCCACCGAATCGGACATGCACTCCGCGGTGTGCGGCGGCATCGGCGCCCTGAAGGGACCGCTGCACGGCGGCGCCAACGAGATGGCGATGCAGATGCTCAAGGACATCGACCGCGACACCGCAAGGAGCGGCGAGTCGGTCGAGGCGTGGATGACGAAGGCGTTCGCGGAGAAGCGCAAGCTGATGGGCTTCGGCCACCGCGTGTACAAGAACGGCGACCATCGCGCCGGCATTCTGCGATCCTGGGGGCTCAAGATCGCCGAGAAGCAGGGGCCCCAGGCCAAGAAGTGGTTCGACCTGGGCGACACCGTGCAGGCCATCATGCTTCGGGACAAGAAGATCCATCCGAACGTGGACTTCCCCTGCGGCATGACCTACTTCGTGATGGGCATCCCGGTGCCGCAGTACACGCCGATCTTCGTGGCCAGCCGGATCACCGGCTGGTGCGCCCACATCATGGAGCAGCACGCCAACAACCGCATCATCCGACCCTTGGCGGAGTACGCCGGGCCGGCGCTCTCGAGCTGGAACGCTTGACGATCGGCCGTGCCCCGCGCCCGCGGGCTTCCGCGACCCGACCCCGCCCATCCCGCACGCAGGCCGCCTGCCCATGCCGCTCGCCAAGGACGGAGTGTTCCTGATCAGCCGGCCCGCCGAGTGGACGGCGGTCTCCTCCGCCACCGCGATCGACATCCTCACCGCGCTCCAGCACCGGGGCGCCAGCAGCGTGGCGGACATCGCGGACGCGATCGGCCGGCGTCCGACCGCGCTCTACCACCATCTCGCCCGGTTCGAGAAGCTCGGTCTCGTCACCGCGGTTGGGCAGAGCAGGTCCGCTTCGGGACCGCCGAAGGTGCTGTACGAGCTGTCGGCGAACCAGGTCTCGGCGGACTTCGATGCGAAGACCGGTCGCAACGTGGCGCAGGCCAAGCGTCTCTTCGTCTTGGCGCTTCGGGCCATGGAGCGCCTGCTGGCCCGCTCGTTCGACGCCCGCCTGATCGACCTCGATCCGGATCGGCGTCCGGTCGACGACTGGACCGTCACCGTGCATCGCGGTCGTCTCGACGAGGCGGCGATCGCGGAGATCCGCGAGTTGGCGCACCAGATCAACGCGATCGTGGCCCGCTCGCGCAACGCACGCGTGGGCCGGCACTGGGCCGTGATGACGATGAGCGTTCCCGTGGCCGAGAAGGAGACCTCGAGGAAACCATCTCGCCGGCAGGCCCGGGCGCAGCCGCCGCGGGCGCGGAAGCAGGAATGAAAACGGCCGACCCCGTTGGGGGTCGGCCGTCGACATGAGGACCGCGCGAGAGTCCCACGAAACGCGATGCGTCGGGGCTACTTGCAGGCGCCCCACGCGCTGCGAGCTCAGTCCGAGAGCGCCGAGCGGGGGCGGACGGCCTGGAACCCTTCGTGCCCGGCACGCACGCACGTCACCTGGAAGTCGAAGTCGTAGGTGCCGGTTCCGTTGCCGAGCTCGCGAACGAGGATGCCCTCGGCGAGGCTCTT
>JAGQOG010000041.1 GCA_020427695.1 Phycisphaerales bacterium | reverse complement strand
TCGGGGCGGGAATCGCTCTCGATGGCGCGGTAGGCGCTCTCCGCGAAGGCGATCGCCAGGACCCGTCGCTCGGGAGTCGGCGACCGTCCGGTCACGATGAGCGGCGTGCGATCGAGAACGGCGTGGGTTGGAATGGGAGCGCCGAGCACGCCGGCGCGACCGATCGCCACATCGAAGCCGAGGTAGCCGATCACCAGCGGTTCGGCGAACGACTGCGACATCGAGATCGTGCGTCCGCCCGCTGCATTGACGCGAAGGCTGCCGCCGGGAATGGCGCCACCGACCGCGCCCGCCGCTGCCGAGACCAGTCCGCCGCTCGACTCCGGAGCGGCGAGCATCGAGTTCAGCTTGTCGAGGTTCTGCCGGTAGTTCTCAAACGTTGCGCCCGATCCCGGCTCGGATCGGAGGAGATCCACCGGACGGGGCGCTCCGACATCGGCGCCCGCAGACACGGAGGACGCATCGTTGAGAAGGATGTCCACTTCGCCGGTGTTGTAGATCCGGGTCACCACCCGGAGGTAGTTCCGTCGCGGACTGTCGGCATCGGGCTCGAAGGCGGCGAGGAAGCCGCGATTCGCTTGTGCCCACTCCTGGAGCTGGCGGTAGAGCGACACCGTGTCGACGCCATAGGTGTGGCTCTTGCCGATCAGGATCGTGCCCGTGGCGGAATCCGATCCGAGAAGGCTGAGTCCCACCGGCACGCCGTACACCGGGACGGCGAGATTGAGGCCAGCGCCGCGTTGCACGCTGAACGAGTAGGTCGGAAACGCCGCATTTGGCGCCGGGGTCCACGGGTCTCCCGACGCCGGCCGCATCCAGTTGCGCGGCAAGCGGGGATCCATCGGCTCGGCCCCTGCGGGCGGCGGGTCGACGAACGAATGGGAGTAGAAGTCGCCGTAGGCGAACGGCTGCAGGCGCGCGATGTGGTAGTCGAGGGGGAGGAAGCCATTCGCCTGGTACAGCTCCTGCTGCCGTTCGACCGGCACCTGCACCAGGAACACGTCTCCCGGCTGCAGATCCTCGGTCAACGGGTAGACGGGAATGACCTGGCTGGCGCGGATGGTGTAGCACCAGTCGCGGGCGACCGCCTCGAGCTGGCTCTGCTTGTCGATTCCGCACCCGCCGACGAGCAATGCCATTCCAATGGCGAACGCGGCAACCAGCGGCACCGTCGGCGTGCGGTTCATGGCATGACCTCCCGTTCGGTGGACCCGACCCCGTCGCGGGGCAAGGTACCGGGAGGCGGCGGCGGGAGCAAGAACGGGAGTGTCGATCGACGTGTTGCGCACGGCCAGGATGGCCGTGGCACCCGATTCGGCCGAGATGGCCGTGGTACTCGACACGGCCAGGATGTCCGCGGTACTCGACACGGCCAGGATGGCCGCGGTACTCGACACGGCCAGGATGGCCGTGGCACCCGACGTGTCTCGCCCGTCTCTACTCCTCGACGATCGCGAGTCGCGCGGACTCGACCGCGCTGCCTTGCTGCACGCTCAGCGCCCGAACATTTCCGCTGCTGCCGACGGCCACCAGTCGTCCGGTGGCGCCCGACATGCAGATCGACTCGATCGCCGCGCCGCCGAACGGCCGCGAGGAGGCGATCGGCATGCGCGCCTGGTGGTCGTACACGCGGAGCATCCCGTCGGCGCCGCCGGTCACGATGCGCGACGCGTTGTTTGGATCGAAGGCCATCGACAGCACCGGGCCCCGGTGGGCATGCGTGCGGGTGAACGACTGCAGGTCGGCGTCCCCCACGAAGACCTGGCCCATCCCGTTGGCGGCAGCCACGAACCGCCCGTCCGGCGAGCAGAGCAGGGCGCGAAGATCCCGCCCCAGCAGGACTTGTGCCAGGGTCTCGCCCTCGCGGTTCCACCGCGTCAGTCGACCCGATCCCTCGAGCGTCAGCACGTCGCACGTGCCGGGGAGGAATGCGACGCCCACGGCCGGCCGTCCGCCGGCGGCGGAAAGCGGCAACGTGGCGACGGTGATGCCGCTCGACGACTCGATCAGGTCGCACGCTCCGCGACCGATCATGGCGATGGTCGATCCGTCGTCGCTCAGCGCGATCGTGCCCGCCCCGCTCCCGGCGAACCCGCGCTGCGTCCGCATGCAGCGACCACTGTGGAGATTCCACAGCCGGACGAGCCCGTCGGCAGCCGCGGTTGCAATCCATCCTCCCGTCGCGTCCGTTGCCATGGCGACGATGGGTCCTCGGTGCGCGCGGAATCGACGCTGCAGGTCGCCGTTGGAGCCCAGCAGGGACACCGTGCCGTCGATGTTGCCGCGCAGCAGTCGCCCGTCGCCGTTGGTCACGACGCAGGTGGCAAACGGCTCGGACAGGTCGTGCGGAAGTGCCGCGACGCGAAGTCCGCCGTCGCTCTGCTGGGGTGTCGCGAGGAACAGTCCGTTGGCCGTCGTCAGGAACGCGGCCGCCGCACCGGCGTGCGGCCGGACGGGCGTGATCCCTCGGGTGTCGAGGTCCACCTGATCAATCGAGGTCGCACCGGCGACGACGATGGCTCG
>JAGQOG010000447.1 GCA_020427695.1 Phycisphaerales bacterium | reverse complement strand
TCGCCGTCGAAGGCCCTTCGGGCTCCCTCACCTACCGTGATCTCGACGATCGCTCCCGCCGCATCGCGACGGCTCTCGCCGCCCGTGGTGTGGGGCCGGGCACCACCGTTCCGCTTCTCCTGCACCGCTCGGTGGACTTCGTCGTGGCCGTCGTCGGCATCGTCCGCTGCGGCGCCGCCTACGCCCCCATCGACCTCAACAGTCCGCCGGCCCGCCAACGGGTGATGATCGACGATCTCGATCGTGCCCCGCTGGTGATCGCGGCCAGGCCCGACAGCGCTCCCGACGGCTCGCTCGCCGTCGTTTCCGTTGCGGATCTCACCGGTCATCCTCACGCCGGCGACTCGTGGCCTTGCACGTCTCCGGACGATCCCCTGTACGTGATGTACACCTCCGGTTCGACGGGGCGCCCAAAGGCGGTCGTGGTTCCCCATCGCGGCGTCGTGCGCCTGGTCGTCAACGCCGACTATGCCGATTTCACGCCGCCGCGGCGCTGGGGACTCCTCTCTTCCGTCGCGTTCGACGCCTCGACGCTCGAACTCTGGGGCGCCCTGCTCAACGGGAGCGCCTGCGTTGTCCAAGAGACGCCGCTCCCGTCGCTCGAACAGCTCGCGGCGTTCCTGGTCGACGGCAGAATCACGGACACGTGGCTCACCGCGTCGCTCTTCAACGCGATGGTGGACGAGCATCCCGAAGCGTTCGCAGGCTTCAAGCAGCTCTTCACGGGGGGAGAGCGGGAGTCGGTGCCCCACATGCGGGCGTTCCTCGAGCGCTTCCCGCAGGTGCGCCTCGTGCACGGCTACGGTCCCACCGAGAACACCACCTTCAGCCTCTGTCACACCGTGCGGCCCGAGGACACCCGCGCCGCCCGCGTGCCGATCGGCACGCCCATTCGTGGCACGACGATCCGGATCGTTCCCGTCGATCGCGCCGACGAGCGTTCGACCACTGTCGGCGAGCTGCTGGTCGGCGGCGACGGTCTCGCCCTCGGCTACCGCAACGACCCCGACCTCACCGCCGGGCGGTTCGTCGAACACGACGGCGTCACGTGGTATCGCACTGGCGACCTGGTGGAGCGCCGCGACGACGGTGTGGTCGAGTTCGTGGGGCGGGTCGATCGGCAGGTGAAGCTCCAAGGCCACCGCATCGAGCTGGAAGAGATTGAACGCGTGCTCGCGGCATGCCCTGGCGTCGGTTCGGCGACGGTGATGGTGGTGGGGGAGACGGCCGAACAGCGCCATCTGGTGGCGTGCTACACGGCGTCGAACGGCCAGGGACCGTCTGTCGAAACGTTGCGGGCGTATCTGGCCGGACAGCTTCCGGCCCCGGCCGTCCCACGTGTGCTCCGGGCGCTTCCACAACTGCCGATCAACACCAACGGCAAGGTCGATCGGGATGCCCTGTTGGCGCTGCTCGCCACGGATCGAGTGGTCGACGAGCGGAACAGCCCGGACAGCGGCGCCGAACGCCCGGGCGCATTCGCCACCGCGTTCGTCACGGGCACCGAGGAAGCGCTGGCATCGATCTGGCAGCGTTGGCTGCCGCCCCAGGATCTTCGACGCGATTCGCACTTCCAGTCGTGCGGAGGCACCTCGCTGCTGTCATTGCGCGTGGCCGCGGACATTCGCCGACACCTTGGTCGGCGCGTCTCGCCGGTCGAGATCATGCTTTGCCCCGTGCTCTCGGAGCAGGCCCGGCGCGTTGACCTGGCCCCCGCCGTCGAAGGCGAGGGCGACCGCCGGCTCGCCTCGGGTTCCACCGGTCGGGCCGAACCTGGCCCCGCGCTCGCCAGCATCCAGCGGCGCATCCTCTGGGCCTCGAGCCTCGATCGCAGCGGGTGCGCCTACCTCGTGCACACGGCGCTCGAGTTTCCGGTCGGTTTGGGCGAGGACGCCGTACGCCCGGCGTTCGAGCAGGTGGCCGCCCGTCACGACGCGCTTCGGCTGAGGATCGTTGCCGCCGAACGTGACGAGTCGAGCGAGCCACACGTTCAGATCACCGACGCGCTCCCAGACGGCTGGTGGCGGCACCACGGCGTGGTTCCGACGGGCGCCCGATCGAGCGCCGTCCACCACGATCGGATCGACGGGTCGCTCCTTCCGCTCCTTTCGCGACCGCTCGACCTCGAGCGCGACGGCGTCATGCGCGTCGACGCCTGGACGCGCGACGATGGCCGGATGCTGGTGGTGTGGACTGTGCACCACCTGGCCGTGGACGACTGGTCGGTGCGGCAGGTGCTGGACGAACTCGCGGCGCTGGTCGATCGACGGGCGCTGCCCCCGGCCGGCGCCCACGTCGACCTGGTCAAGCTCGAGCTCGAGGTCGAACGTGCCGACAGCGCACGTGCCACCGAACGTTCCACCACGCGGGCCAAAGCACTCCTGCAAGCGTTGGCCGGAACCAAGCACCTTCCGATCGATCCCCTCCCAGCGCCGGGCGGCGAGCTCGACATCCAACTCGACGCCGACACGCAAGCGTCCCTTGCCCGAACTGCCGCGATGCTCGGCAGCACGCCGTTCGTCCCGTTGCTCCACGCCTTCGGCCAGGCGATCCAGGACGTGTTCGGGCCTTCCTGGCGGTTCGTCCTGACACCGTTCTCGCGTCGGGTGGTTCCGGAGGCGATGGAGGCGGTCGGATGTTGCCTCGATCTGCAACTCGTCGAAGCCGGACGTCGCCCGGACGAGTCGCCGGCAGTCGCCCTGGCGCGGATCCGACAGGAGGCGCTCGACGGTCAACGGCTGAGCTTCGGTTCACTCGATCGAACGATCGACGCGATCGCCGCCGTCCGACCCGAGTTGGCCCAGGCCCCGCTGCTCTTCGCCATGACCTGGCGCGAGCACACGGCGCCCGACCTCGCGTGTCGGGCGGGAGCCATCCACGTGCGACGCGTTCCCCAGGCGGCCGCTCGCTTCGGGGTCACCCTGCACGGCGAGCGGTCGCCCGAAGGCGTGCGCGTGCACATCGAGGCGTCGGACGAGGTGCTGGAATCTGGAACGGGTGAGCGACTGGCGGAGGCGATCCAGAAGCATCTCGGTTCGTTGGCGGGTGTCCACGGGCTGGACGCATTCGCCCAGAACATCCGCAACGGGCCGCCGGATCAACCGTTGCCGTCCAAGCCGGCCGCCGGAGTCCGACGGCACGCCGCCGCGTGTGCCCGGGCCTGGGAGGCGCTTCTCGGGGCGCCGCCGACCGGTCCCGAATCGGAGTTCCTCGCAGAGGGGGGCACGTCGCTCCTCGCCCTGCGCCTCGCAGCGGCGATCAAGCGGACGACCGGCGTTCCGCTCGATCTCGGCGCGTTCCTCGCTGCGCCGACGTTCGGCGCCCTCTGCGACCAGGTGGCCCAAGCGACGATCGTGGACGACCGCGGCGAGGCGGTGGTGCTGGGGCATCCCGGATCCGGACCGATGATCGTGGTCATTCCCGGAACGCGCGGTCACGCGGTTGAGATGCACCGTCTGGTCGAACATCTCCGGGCCCACCTGCCGGAGGAGCACCCGTTTCTGGTGGTAAGCCTCGCCGAGATCATCGCCCGAATCGGCGACGAGGGTGGTCTTGAGGATGTCCTCAGTCGGATCGTTCCGATCGTCGAGGCGACGGCTGCGTGCGGCGTGGGCGCGATCGTTGGCCACTCGATCGGCGGCCTGATCGCCCTCGAGCTGTCGCATCGACTCGCGGCCAGCCACAACGCCGCGCCGGTCTGGCTGCTCGACACCTACGACCGTTCGGTCATGCGCGGCGGTCGCCGTGGACGCGCGCTGCGCACGCTGGTCGGTGCGATCCGCGAGGGGCGGAACGGCATCGGATACCTCCGCCAGGCGCTCGCGCGGCCGCGGTACGTGTTGCCACCAGGTGCGGACGACGGTCACGGCGTGCGCTGGCGCCGCCTCGGGCAGGGCGTCTACGACCTGGCCATGGACTACCGCGCGGTCGACGCCCATCTGATCCGATCCGCCGTGAGTGCCCGCGAGATCGCCGCCCTGCGCCGGCCCGCCACCAACGCGTTCGATCCCCGGCGATTCCGTTCGTTCACCGTCACGAACGTCGACATCCCGCACTCCGACCTCGTCGGCTCCGGCGTGGACCTCGTGGCCCAGGTGCTCGCCCAGGAGATCACGACCACCACCAGCGAACCCAACCGGTGCAGCGCATGACCCCCGGCACCCTCCGATGTGTGCCACTGATTGCCCGTCTGTGCGGGCAGTCAGTGCGCAGCGTCCCCAGCGATC
>JAGQOG010000446.1 GCA_020427695.1 Phycisphaerales bacterium | reverse complement strand
GTTTCGGTGTCGGTCGATCGCGAGCCGTCAGAATCGGGTGATCGCCCGAGCCCCTCCCCAGCCCACATCGATCCGGAGACACCGTGACCACCAGCGACCCAGCCCCGATCCCTCCGGATGGGCTTGAGATCGTGCGGCGATTCGCGGTCGCCCTTGATCGG
Organism: Phycisphaerales bacterium; assembly: GCA_020427695.1. Taxonomy (GTDB): domain Bacteria; phylum Planctomycetota; class Phycisphaerae; order Phycisphaerales; family SM1A02; genus JAGQOG01. The sequence goes on along the minus strand of JAGQOG010000446.1, from coordinate 4,158 downwards.
GAGGACTATCCCGCTGCCCGGGCTCTGGTGGACGCGGGTTGCGTGTACTCGATCCGCGGCCGGACCCTGTGCGGACCGGACGCCATCGTGGGTTCGTACCAGTCGAACGGCGACGCGGCGGCGCAGAAGTTCGATGCGATCGCGTACGGAAGCAGCGTCGCGCCGGGCACGGACGGCTGGATCGTCATCACGTTCACCGACCGCATTCGGCACGCCGGGAAGTCGCTCGAGCACGTGTGTGAGCAGTGGGTGCGACTCGACGCCCAGGCGCGGATCGTCCGCATCGAGCACCACGACCTGCCCGGCGAGCGGGAGCGGCTCGAGGCGTTCAAGCGCAGCGTAGGACTCTGATCCCGGGCTGCGGGGATCCCTCCGTCCCTTCGTCCCTGCGTCCCTGCGTCCCTATTCTCAAGACGTGCGATGCTCACCCGGGAGCCGCACGAGGCATATCGGTTCACCGCCGAACTCGGAGGTCGAGATCATGAACGCACGGCTGCTTCGTTCCTTTGTCGCTTCGACGCCCGCACTGCTCGTCTCGATGGCGAGCGCCGGCGGCAATCAACTCGTCAACCCGAGCTTCGAGATCGCCGGACCGCAAGGACCGGTGGTCGTGTCCACGGGCTATTCCGGCGTCGGCAACAGCGCCGCCGAGGGCTGGGGCGTGTTCCACAACACCGAGGGAACGACGCTCACCGAACTCGTGCCGTCGTCCGTGCCCGGTGGCGGCCAGCTCATGCTGCACGTCGTGACCGACGGCTTTGCGAATGGCGTCGCCCAGGTGTTCGCACCGTTCAACGGCGGCTTCGCGTGCGTGGACGAGCAGGTCACGATCCATGTCGTGTCGGGCACGGTGATCATCGGCGCCGGCAACGGCGGCAACACCGGTCCCAATGCGTTCGCGGAGGCCAATGGAGCGTTCGAGGTGCTCGCGGGCGACAACGCGGTCTGCCCCGCGAACACGTTCATCATCTACTCGTGGGCGGTCGGCGGGGCGGAGTTCTTCGTCGACCTGGCGTCGGTGGCGCCTTTCGACTGCCAAGGTCCTCCCGGCGACCTCAACTTGGACGGCATCGTGGACGGCGCCGATCTCGGCCTGATGCTCGCCGCGTGGGGTCCGTGCGCCGGCTGTGCCGCCGACCTCGACGGCAACGACATCGTCAACGGCTCCGACCTGGGCTCCCTGCTGGGCAACTGGGGACAGTGCAATCCGGCACCGTGATTGCGATGCACGTTCGGGAGCGATGGGCGGCACGCTCGATCAACGCGCCGGAACGTAGACGAGCTCGTTCAAGCCCGTGCGGAGCGCATCGGGCACGGGAATCGTGCGCAGCGTGTCGGCTTCGAGATCGCCGACGAAGTAGCGGCCGCCGATGTCGCCGCCGCACGCCGCGGTGCTGATGCGCAGGACGAAGCGACGCCCGTCGTCGCTGAACGCGGTGGCGGCGTCGTTCCAGGCCTGCGGTCGATCGAAGACAACGCCGTGCCGGCGCAGGAACGCGAAGGCGAGCTCGTGGTCGTCCGGCGCGTCCGTCTCGACAAGCGCCCGCAGGGACTCCGGAACCGGGCGACGGGGGATTCCCCAGGCGCGATCGCGTTCCTGACCTGGATCGACGTCGGCGACGACGATCGTTTCGCCCGTCGCGAGATCCAGCTCCTTGACCTCCGACACCGAGCTCGGGAACCGGATCTGATCGTCGTGCGGGCGCGGGCAGTCGAGGTAGCGCAATCGCCCCGGCGCTACAAAGCGCAAGAACGGGCCGTCCAGCAACAACGGCACTCCGCTGCCTTCGCCCGCCCCGACGCCGATGGGAACGCGGCGCTCCGCGCCCGTCCGCGTGTCCACGACACGGATGGTGCTCGTTCGATGCTGGAAGCGGGGCCATGGTCCCTCGTCGAAGGGCTCGACATCGCTGCTCAGGTGCGCGGCACAAAAGGCGCCGTCGTCGCTGAAGGCGATCTCGCTCCACGGCAACTCGACGGCGACGGGAAGATCAACCGGGCTTGAAAACTCTCCCGTTGCCGGATCGAAGACGGTGTACCGGCCCGGGGGATCGCCATCCTGTTGGACCAGGTGACGGGGCGTCGCACCGGACAGGGAGCGGATGTGGCGGAAACCCTTGGGCGGCGCCTCGATGGTGTTCGAGTCGAGTCGCAGGACGCGCAACGCCTCCGCGGCGGAGGGCTGTTCGAGCGTATCGAGGTAGACGACGGTGTCCGAGTCGCAGAGCGCCCGGGCGTGGGTCCCGCGCCAGAGCGTGTGGACCATCCACGTGCGGTAGTCGATGCGGTAGAGGTTCACCCGGTAGCCGCGTGGCGCGCCCTCGGCGTTCACTTGGAGCCGGACGAGGTCGGGATGCCGGGACGCGCTCTGGTCGCAGAGCAGATTGGGCGCCCACGACGAGGGCTCGAAGCGCACGCGAGGAACCACGCTGCCCTCGCCCTCGAGCCGGATCTCCCAGATGCTGGCAACCAGGTCCCAAGGGCCCGGTCCAACGAACTCACGGGCGAAGACGAGGAATGCGTCCTTCGGCAGGGCCGCCTGCTCGGCGGGGGTCGGAGGGTTCAGCCAACTCACGCCCGGCGGGAGCGCGTCTTGCGCCGTGGCGCCGCCGCAAGTCGCGCGAAGGACGAGCAGCAAGACTGGAATCGCTACCCGCCGCATGGCGGAGTGTAGACCGACGTCGGCGCATCGGTCGTTTCCTCGCGGCGGACGTGTTCAGTCTCGACGGCCCAGCGGTCGAGCATCGTCCCGGCAACGAAATGCGCCCCGGGACTGGCGGTCCCGGGGCACAAGCGAGAACGTTCCGCTGGGACGCGGCCGTGTGGCGTCACTCCACGATCAGCTCCGGCTCCAGGGGCACCGCCCGGCTGAGGTTGTAGTAGTTCGGGCTGGTGGCGATCATCGCCTGGTGCGCCTTGGCGTACTGCTCCGGCGTGCCGTCGCCCTTCACGCGGATGCGGTACCTGATGGACTCGTAGCCTGCGGGGACACGGGTGTCGATCCCGAGGAAGCCGCGCAGATCGATGTCGCCCTCGCACTCGACCGTCAGCGACTCGAGCGTGACGCCCTGGAGCGAGCACACGGCGACGAAGGTGTTCATCATGCATGCGTTCAGCGCGGCCATGAGATACTCCTGCGGATTGGCATGCTCGTCCTTCCCGCACAGCTCCCGCGGCTCGTCGATCCGGAGTGTGAACGAGTGGGGCTTGCGCTCGCCGGCGAGGGTCCAGCCGGTGACGCTGGTCTCGCTTTGGAGCCCACCCGTCCATCGGGTGCTTGCTTCCCAAGACGTCTGCCCCTGGGTCGGGTCCGACTTGATCTGGCGAATGGCCTCCGCGAGCGCGTCCGTGTCGACGCCGTTGATCGTTCCGATGGCAGTTCCGGGCATGGTTCCGTCCTTTTCCTGGTGGGGGGCACGCCCGCGGTGCAACCGACGTCGGTTGCCTCCACCGCGTGGCGGCCGACCCCTCGAACACTGAGGCGGAGATCATGTCCTTCGACTGCCACCACGGCGGCGCACTCCCCGTCCACTGCGCCTTGACTCTCGGGCAGGTGCGGGTTGACCGGAGGTCAACTCCCGCGGTCGCCACTACACTTCCCGCGAATCCCATGGCATCAGGCACCCGCGAGAAGCTGATCCAGACCGCCCACGACCTCTTCTACCTGGAGGGATTCCACACCGTCGGACTGGACCGGATCATCGCCGACGTCGGCGTCACGAAGACGACCTTCTACAACCACTTCCCCAGCAAGGACGACCTGATTGTCGAGGTGCTTCGCTGGCACGACGGGTGGTGGCAGGAGACCTTCCGCCGCATGCTCCGCCGCCACGGCGGCGACACGCCGCGCGGCCAGCTTCTCGCCGTGCCGGACGCACTCGGCGAACTCTTCGGCGGCGCCACGTACAACGGCTGCATGTTCGTGAACGTCGCGGTGCAGTTTCCCCTGCCGCACGATCCGGCGCACCAAATGGCCGCGGCGCACAAGGCGGCGATGGAGGACATCCTCCGCGAGATCTCGGGCTACGCCGGGGCCCGCGATGCCTTGGCGCTCGCCAAGGAGCTCTCCCTCATCCTGGAAGGGGCGTACGTGACGCTCCAGATCCTGCGGGACACCGACTCGATCGAGGTCGCGCGGCGGCTGGTGCGGCTGGTGGT
>JAGQOG010000040.1 GCA_020427695.1 Phycisphaerales bacterium | reverse complement strand
CGGCGTGGGCCACCGTCTTCGAGATGCGCCAGCCGCGCTTGCCCCCAAAGAACCGGATGCCGCGGTTCTCGATCCAGGTCATGAACAGGATCGCCACCGCGAGAAGCACTGCCCAAGCAGCCTCGTGGAGGACGGCTCGTCCCAACGGTCGGGGTGGCGTGCAGGCGATGGCGAACGCCAGGAGCGCGGCCAGAAGCGTGTTGGTCAAGAGTAGCAGGCGGGAACGGCGGGCCTCGACGCGAACCTGGTCCCACGATCGCCTGGGGTGCCGAAGGAGGGCGCCCAAGGTGCCGAACCAAGCGGGAATGGACGGCCCTCGCTGCCAGGCCGATCCGATGCGATGGTCGGGAATCGACGACGCGATCGGTCGTCCGCACTCGGGGCACGCCGCGTCCGGATCCGCGACGGTGGTCGATGCGGTATCGGGACGAGTGTGGTCCAGGTCGTAGCCGCAGTTCTCGCAGAGCAGCAGATCGGTTGGAATCGACGGACGCCCTTGGCGCATGCGGGAGAGCATACGCCGCGGGGCGTCGCCGTCGATGTCGACGACCCGGCGCGGTTCAGGTCGTCGAGATGAACTGCTCGAGGTACATGATCGTCTGCTGCTGGACTTGCTGCTCGATGCGGTTGAGATCGCCGATCGAGATCATGCCCAGCACATGCTCGCCGTCAACCACGGGAACATGCCGAATGCGCCGCTCGCGCACGACCGCCCGCAGTTCGTCCAGCAGCGTGTACGGGGCCGCAACGGCCACCGGCGCCGTCATCACCTCGCTGAGCCTGGTCGTGCCGGGATCGCGCTGGGCCGCCACGATGCGCCGCAGCACATCGCGCTCGGTGAAGATGCCCACCAAGTGGCCGTCGTCCATCACGACGACCGATCCGATGTGACGATCGTTCATCAGCCGTGCGGCATCAAGCACCGTTGCGGACGGCGGCAACCACGCCACCGACTCGCCTTTGACCGAAACCAACTGTTCCGCTGTCGCCATGGGGAGCCTCCTTTTCTTCAAGAAGCCACGGGGGCTCTCCCTCCCGTCCCTACGTTCCATGATGGGCAGCGGTGCGCCGGATGCAAGTGCGCAGATCGCGGAAAGATTGTGAGTTATGGCACAAGGGCGAGCGAGCGAGGCATCGAGGGATCGAGGCATCAAGGCATCGAGGGTTGGGTGCCACGGCCATCCTGGCCGTGCGTGGAGCATCGCCGCACCCTCGCCACGGCCGACACCGTCGTCGCATCCGGACCTCGATCACTTGATGCCTTGATGCCTTGATCCCTCGATGCCTCTGTACTTACCCCCCCTTCAGCACCACCTCGCCCGTCCCCTTCACGATCTCCCCCAGCACCCACGCGTCCTCCCCGTACTTCTGGAGCTTGCGGAGCACCGCGTCGGCGAAGGCGGGACGAACGATCAGCGTGTAGCCGACGCCCATGTTGAACACGCGGAACATCTCGTCGCGCTCGACGCCGCCGTGCTTCTCGAGGAAGGAGAAGATCGGCGGAGGCGTCCAGCTTGCCGTGTCGAGCACGGCGTCGATCCTCTCGGGAAGGGCGCGGCAGACGTTCCCCGGCAGGCCGCCGCCGGTGATGTGCGCCATCCCCGATACGACCTTCTTCCGCTTGTAGCCGGTGAGCAGGCGCACGATCGGCTTGGCGTAGATCCGCGTGGGCGTGAGCAGGATCTCGCCCAGGGTCCGGTCGCCCAACTCGGGGTACACGCGGTGGAGATCGAGACCGGCCCGGGCCACGATCTTGCGCACAAGCGAGTAGCCGTTGGAGTGGACGCCGCTGCTGGCAAGACCGATGACGACGTCGCCCTTCTCCACTCGTGTGGAATCGGTGGCTCGCTTGAGCTCCACCACGCCGACCGCGAAGCCCGCGATGTCGAAGTCGCCCTCCTGGTAGATGTCGGGCATCTCCGCACACTCGCCGCCGACCAGGGCGCATCCCGCGATCTCGCACCCCTTGGCCACGCCGTCGATGATCGTCGCGGTCTGTTCGGGAACCACCTTGTGCAGACCGAGATAGTCGAGAAAGATCAGCGGCTCGGCGCCCTGGACGATCAGGTCGTTGACGTTCATGGCCACGCAGTCGATGCCGACCGTGTCGTAGACCTTCAACTCGCAGGCGAGCTTGACCTTCGTGCCCACGCCGTCCGTACAGGCCACAAGGACGGGATCCTTGTAGTTGCGCCGGAAGAGCTTCTCGTTGTAGTCCAGCCGGAACATCCCCGCGAACGCGCCGTGCTTGCCGATCACGCGCGGCCCGTACGTGCGTCGCACCATGGGCTTGATCAGATCGACGACCCGATCGCCGGCCTCGATGTCGACGCCCGCCTCGGCATAGGTGAGGGGACGGGGGGTGGTGGTGGGCATAGGGGGCAGTGTAGCGGTCGAGTGCGTGGGAACGGAGGACGGTGTGCGTTCCGAATCAAGCATGTGGACGTCGGGGTATCAGGGATCAGGGACGGGGATCGGTCGGGCGCTCCGGCCACGGTCGCAACCGCGGACGTTCGGCGGGCCGACCCGGCTGCGCCGGAAGTCGACCCGCAGGAGAATCGGATTCGACCCGATCAGCCGGCGTGAGCTGCCACCTCCGGCGCTTGACCGATCCCGAGTTGCTGATACCTGATACCTGATAACCCGCAACCGAAGGCACGCGTCCTTCTCCCTACCGCCTCCGCACAACAAAAAGATACTCCTCGTTCCGCAGTCGTCCGATCCGGCCGACCTTCTCGCCACGGGGGTTGTAGATGCCGATGCGGGCGCCGACGTAGCGGGGATGCGTGCGCTCGATCACCTCGACGGTGCCGTGGGCGGCGAGCATGGTCTCCATCTCCTCCCGAGCGACGAACCCCTCGTTGCTGAACGAAACGACCATCGCCGGCGCGCGGATGCGCCGGAAGACGTCCTCCAGTGCACCGCGGCAGCCGACCTTGGAGTTGAACGAGCTGCGCCGCTGGCGGCAGTCGATGCGCTTGCACGCGATCCCAAAGACCTCCGGCTGGTCCCAACGCACCAGCGTATCCCACACGTGGTAGTTCCCGAGGTAGCTGTGCTGGTTGTACGGCGGATCGATGTAGGCGACGTCCGCCTCGATCGACGCCGCCGCGCTGGCGTCGAGTTGGAGGGCACGGCCGGGCCCCGCCGCGGCCCGCGGGAGGACCGCGGGCACGCGCAGTGCGAGTGGCTTGAGCGCCCGGGGCGCCCACTTCTTGAGGTAGGCCATCTGGACGCCGACCGTCGAGTCCACCCGGTCGGCGGCTTCAAGCAGGGCGGCGAGAAGCACCGCTTCCAACGACTGGCGAACATGCATGGCGGCGATGGTGTTGCGCACGGCCTCGATGCGGGCGCCGTTGTCGGGGTGGAAGTAGCGGCTGCGGTGGCAGTACAGCTCGGTGAACCAGCCCGCGCAAGGGGCCACGTGGTTCAACTCGTCGATGGCCTTCGTCGCGTCGGTCAGAACCTCCTCCGCGTCCGCTTCCACGTAGCATCGAGCGAGCACGTGGGCGTAGGCGAGCAGGTCGTTGGCGATCACGCGATACCCCGCGCCCTTGAGAGCGTGTCCCACGCGAGCGGTGCCGGAGAACAGGTCCAGCACGGTCCGCGCGTGCTCAACCGTGCCGACGGCATCGAGGATCGCCGGCAGGAGGATGCGCTTGGAGCCGAGGTACTTGATCAAGGGGGAGGGACGAAGGGACGGAGGGACGGAGGGACAGAGGGACGAACCGGCTCCGGTGGCTTGGCGGATTCGTCCGGCGCGAACATGGTGACGGGTGGGGGGCTTGGCGTCGACTCGGGCACGTCGCCCGGCGATGATGACGCCATGCAGGAGCGAGCCCTGGCGCGACAAGGACTGACCGGTTTCGGCTGGCGCGGGTGGTGCGCGGTCGCGGTTCTGATCGGACTCGTCGCCGGCGTTCTGGGCGGATTCGATCCCTTCATCCTTGTCCTGACGGCCTTGGCCCGCGCCTTCGGCGCCGAGGCGCCGGTCAAGTTTGTCGTCTATTGGCTGATTTGGGAACGCATGGCGATGGTCGCCCCCAGTCTCTCGCTGGTGACGGTGGTGGT
>JAGQOG010000445.1 GCA_020427695.1 Phycisphaerales bacterium | reverse complement strand
TGCGGAAGGCGGAACGGATCGAGGAGTACTTGAAGCAGCGGTAGAGGAAGGAACGGTTCTCGGGGGGGGTGGGCGTCATTGACCCCGAGGCACTGGTACACCGCACACACGGGACGGTCCCCTAGGCGGCAGCTGGCCGTATCGTTGACCCCGAGGCACTGGTACACCGCACACACGGTGTACCAGTGGCACCTACTTGACGGCGTACCAGTGGCACCTGTTTTATGACCAACCGCGCGAACCTGATGTCCATGCAGGCTCTTCGCGACGCGAAGGCGGCGATGATCGAGTTCATCGAGGAAGGCAAGCTTGCGGTCATGGAGGCGGAGGCGGACGTCCAGAAGACCGTCTTCTGGCTTGAGAGCGATCGGCTTACGCACTGGCAGGTGCAGGTGCGGAAGTGCCACGCCAAGGTCCAACAGGCGAAGAGCGATCTCTACCGAGCCCAGATGGCGTCCCGCGACGAACGCCCATCCTGCGTGCTCGAGCGAAAGATGCTGGCCCGGGCCCAGGAGGCCTTCGATCACGCGGAGCGAAAGGTCAAGGACACCAAGCGGTGGATCCAGACCCTGCAGCGGGAAGCCATTCTCTTCAAGGCCGCGCTGGCATCGTTCGGTTCGCTGCTGGAGCTTGATCTGCCGAACGCAGTGGCCCATCTGGAGCGACTGATGGACCACGTCGAGGCGTACGCGTCCCTGAAGGCGCCGGATGCTCCCGATGCACCGGCACCGCCAAGCGATGGGGAAGGTGGCGGCTCATGAGCGTCACCGTCAGCCGAGCGCGGTTGTTCGGGGCCCTGAAGGAACTCCGGATCCGGTGGCGCCGAATCAAGGACTCGTGGGACGACCCCGCGTCCCGGCACTTCGAGGAGTCGGTGATCGAGCCCTTGGAGCCTCGGGTACGATCCGCGGTCTCGGCCCTCGAGAAGATGGGCCAGATCCTCATCGTTGTCCGTCGCGACTGCGAGTAGCGCGGGGGACTTCCGAAACGGCTTCGAAGCGGCCTCGGATGGCTGAACCCAACCTCATCGATCTCCAACGCGACGCCGTCGCCCTGCTGCGTGCCCTCGTCCACGAGACCGCGACCGAGGAGCGCCGCATCGTGGACGCTTTCGCGAACGCCCGAGCGGCCGCCGCCGAGCAATTCCGTCTGGCGGAGGCCGCCGCGATCAGGCGGTTCGATGCCGAGCGAGAGTCCTCGACCGCCCAGCACCACCAACAACTGGAGGAGCTGGAGCAATCAACCTCCAGTCGGCGCGATCTCCTCCAACGGCAGTGGAAGGCCGCGGTCGAACGGACGGAGGCCAAGGCGATCGAGCGGCGGAAAGCCTCCGCCAAGGGAAAGCAGGAAGCGGTCTGGCTTGCGGAGACGGTCCATGAGGCGACGTCGAAGCAGCCTCACGAGGTCTTCGAGCAGACCGGGAAGGGCCTCGATGGGTTCTTGCGCGAGCTTGATGCCACCGAGCAGGCCGCGATCGGGCACCTTCGTCGCTACCGTCAGCCCGTTCCGCGCGACGCCGCCGACGCGACGATCGAACTCCCGCCGTCCAATCCCGAAGCCGCTCTGCCGTCGAAGTCGACCTTGGAATCGGCCGCTACCGCCGGTCGTGAGGGGGTCGAGCGACTCCGGCGAATGATCCTGCCCCGGCTGTTCTTGAGTGGCCTGCCGGTGGTTCTTCTGCTCCTCCCAGCGGCGATTGCGGGTGGACTTGGCTACCTTCAGGCCGACCTCCGCATGACGTCCCAAGTCTGGGTGTGGGCCGGCGGGGGACTGGCGGTGGCGGCCGGTGCGCTCGCGGTTGCCTACGCCATGTCCCGGTCGCGGGTGCACGCTGTCTTTCGCCCCATCGCTGCGGCCGTGCGGGCGGGCAGGGAGGCCGTCGAGCGCTGTCGCGGCGAGGCGCAGGCCATCCGCGACCGGCAGCTTGCCGAGATCAACGAGCGATTCGAGCGCGAGGTGCAGCAGGCAACCGACACCCACAGTCTCCTCCAACAGGAGATCGAGGCGTCGCGCGAGCGGCACCTGCACCGGGCCGAGACCGAGTTTCCGCCTCGCGTCGAGGCGATCGAGCGGGAGTATGCCGAGCACCGGGCAACGATCGAGCGCCAGACCGCCGAGTGCCTGGAGCACGCCACTGCGCAGCGCGACGAGGCGCTGGCCGCCGCAACCACCGAGCGCGACCGGTGCCTCGAGGATGCGGCGGGGCGGCATCGCCGCGAGTGGTCGGCTCTCGTCGAACGCTGGCAATCCGACTCGAGGCAGGCCGAGGCCGATCTCGCCCGTGTCCGCGAGGCGATCGGCAGCCGGTTCCCCGCGGTGGATGACGAATCCGCGTGGGACGCGTGGCGGCCGCCTTCCGACGTGCTCCCCGCAGTCCCCGTGGGGTGGTTCGAACTCGACCTCGAGGCGGACGCCGGCGCCCTTCCCCAGCATCCCGACCTGTCACTCTCGGGACCGGCGGTCCTCCGGCTGCCGGCGCTTCTGGCGTTTCCCGATGCCTGTTCGTTCCTCGCCCGGGCGGCGGGCACCCGCACCAACGAGGCCGTCGAGCTCGTGCGCTCGGCGATGTTCCGTCTGCTGGTCGCCGCTCCACCCGGCAAGGCGCGCTTCGTGATCATCGATCCCGTCGGGCTCGGCCAGAACTTCGCCGGCTTCATGCACCTCTCCGACTACGACGGAGCCCTCGTGGGCGACCGCATCTGGACGGAGGAGCGGCACATCGACCAGCGCCTTCTCGATGTGACCGAGCACATGGAGAACGTCATCCAGAAGTACCTGCGCAACCGGTACGAGACGATCGCGGCCTACAACGCCGATGCGGGCGAGATCGCGGAGCCGTACCGGTTCGTGGTGGTGGCGCACCTGCCGGTGAACTTCTCCGAGAGCGCTGCCCGGCGACTCGCCAGCATTGCCGCCAGCGGCCCGCGATGCGGCGTGTTCACCCTGGTGGCCGCGGACACCAAGCGGCAGATGCCCCAGGGGTTCCGTCTCGAGGACCTCGCGGCGCAATCGGCGTGCGCCGACCTGGTGGAGAGCGATGGCGGAGCAGGCTGGGTGTGGGGCGACGATGCGTACCAGGGACTCGAGCTCCGGATCGAGCCGCCGCCGTCGGACGAGCTCCTCAATCGGCTGCTGCACCGCATCGGTTCCGCGGCGCAGGAGGCGTCGCGGGTGGAGGTGCCCTTCGCTTGCGTGGCACCGGAGGCGGGAATGCCCGACGAGGGCGGGACCTGCTGGTCACGCGACTGCACGAGCGAACTGCGGGTGGCGTTGGGACGGGCTGGTGCCACCAAGCTCCAAGAGCTCTCCCTGGGTCGAGGGGTTTCCCAGCATGTGCTCGTGGCGGGCAAGACGGGCTCGGGCAAGTCCACCCTGCTGCACGCGCTCATTACGAACACCGCGCTCTGGTATCCGCCGGAGCAGGTCGAGTTCTACCTGGTCGACTTCAAGAAGGGCGTCGAGTTCCGCACGTACGCGGCGCACGAGTTGCCCCATGCCCGCGTGGTGGCGATCGAGAGCGATCGGGAGTTTGGGCTCAGCGTCCTGCAACGGCTGGACGTCGAGCTGCGCCGCCGCGGCGAGTTGTATCGCGATCTGGGCGTGCAGGATCTCGCGGGATTCCGGCGGCTGCGGCCGGACGATCGCATGCCGCGCACGCTCCTCGTGATCGACGAGTTCCAGGAGTTCTTCACGGAGGACGACAAGGTCGCCCAGGACGCCTCGCTGCTCCTCGACCGGCTGGTTCGGCAGGGCCGCGCGTTCGGCATCCACGTGCTGCTGGGTTCGCAGACGTTGGGCGGCGCCTACTCGCTCGCCCGCAGCACGATCGGACAGATGGCGGTTCGCATCGCGCTGCAGTGCAGCGAGAGCGATTCGTACCTGATCCTCAGCGACGACAACGCCGCCGCTCGGCTTCTCTCCCGGCCCGGCGAGGCGATCTACAACGACCAGGGCGGACTGGTGGAGGGCAACAACCCCTTCCAGATCGTCTGGCTGGACGACGAGGAGCGCGACCGTCTCCTGGACGGGGTCGAGACGATGGCCCAGCGCTCGGGATTCCGTCGAACCGATCCGCTGATCGTCTTCGAGGGCAACGTCCCCGCGCACCTCGACCGCAACGCGGCCCTCGAATCGGCGATCGAGTCGGGCGGGTCCGGTCCGCCGCAGGCGTGGCTGGGCGAGGCGATCGCCATCAAGGAACCGCCGGCCGCGATCTTCCGCCGGCAGAGCGGCGCGAACCTGCTGCTGGTCGGCCAGCGAGACGACGCGGCCTTGGCCATGCTGGAGGCGGCCGCGCTGGCCTTGGCGGTCCAGGGCAACGAACCGCCGGACCTCTGGATTCTCGACGGTACGGCGGCTGACGCGCCGAACGCGGAGCGGCTGCCGAGGCTTGCCGCCCTGCTCGAGTCGGCGCTGCCGGGACGTGTGCATGCGGTGCCGTATCGGGAGGTGCCCGAGGCGATGGCGGCGCTCCATGCGGAGCTCGAGCGGAGGCAAGGGGACGAGTCGGCCGATCAGCGCAGCGTCTTCGTGCTGGTGAATGGTCTCCAGCGCTTCCGCATGCTGCGCCAGCAGGACGACTTCGGGTTCTCGCCTTCGTTCGACGCCGAGGCAACGCCCCAGGCGGACAAGCAGTTCGGAACGCTCCTGCGGGAGGGTCCGGTGCACGGAATGCACACGTTGGCGTGGATCGACACGGTGGCCAACCTGAACCGGGCGCTCGACCGGCAGGCGATGCGGGAGTTCGAGCAGCGCGTGCTGTTCCAGATGGGCGGCACCGACTCGAGCCAGCTCATCGACTCGCCCGCGGCCACCCGGCTGGGACTGCACCGTGCCATCCTGTTCAGCGAGGAGAGCGGCGTGATGGAGAAGTTCCGGCCGTACGGACTCGCGGACGAAGCCACGCTTCAGGCGCTGGTCGGGCGCGTGCGCGCGGTTCGGAGCGCCTAGCAGTCCGTTGAAGTAGTGCTCCGTCGGCCCCTTCGACGTGCTCAGGGCAGGCGAGAGCGCGGCATCGCGGCCCAGGCCAAGGAGCCGTGGCGCTGCGTTCTCCCCGGAGATACCGTGAGCCGCGGCGACGCCGGCATGGGTCGCGAGGGCCGCTCGTAGCCAGGATGACTTCTTCAACGGGCTGCTACGCAGCGGACGCTACGGCTGCGGCTCTTCGGCCGTCGCCGGCTCGACGTCCGCGCCGCGTTGCTGCTTCCGGAAGTCCGAATAGTCCGGCAACTGGCGGCTGGGCCAGTTCGAGATCGGCGGATCGACCGGGATGCGCCACCGGTTCTCGAAGACGACTCGCGGCGGCTGGAACGGATCGGTGCGAAGCCCGATCGTCACAAGTTGGTAGAGGCCTTCCGGGGTCGGATAGGCGATGTCCACCTCCGCCTTTCCTCCGTTGACGCGCACCTGCTGCACGCTCAGCGCGATCATGCCGTCCTCGGTCATGGGCTGGGCGCCGTTTCCGACGTCTCGCGCGACCTGGTCCCAGATCCACTCCGGCACCGCCGGTGGGAGGTTGAACACGGCCGTCTGGTCGGACGTCAGCCGGATCCGGGTGTACCGCAGCGACTCCGCCATGAGCTGCGGCATCGGATAGACCCACGGCTCGAAGGTGTCGCTCCCCGGGATCGGGGGGTACGTGGCAATCGGCGTGCAGGCCGAGAGCACGCCGCCGAGGCCGAGGGCCAATCCGAGAACTGCCGATCCGAGAACCCCGGATCGACCGCAACGTGGGAGACGGCACAGAGGCATCCTCATGGCGGCCATGGTAAGGCTGGCGGGGCGGGGGGACAAAGCCGTCGCACGCTCTTGGTCTGTGCGCTCGGTTGTCTGGACGATCTCCCGTAGGATGGATTCCGTCCCGATCGGCACCGAACCGCAGGGTTGGGTCGGCGTCTCACCGCCTTGGCCCCGTTGCGGCCGCGTCGATCGACAGAGAGGAACTCAACATGAACGCCACTTCGTTCCTGCGGGCGGCGACCCGATGGGTCGCCCTGCCAGCGCTGGTTCTGCTCGCGGCTCCCGCATGGGGCGGTGGGGTGATCGACGATCCCGTCCGGGCAATCCCGGATCGGATCGAGGCCATGGGCGACGCGGGTGTCGGCCTCACGATCGACGCGCCGCGGCTGCGGTCCTTGGCGCCGAGGGTCGGCGACAGCATGCTGCTCGATGCCTTCCCCCTCGGCTCGGAGCGAGCCGTGACCTTGGCTCTGTCGCGGCGACCGGCCATGGGTGAGGAAGGCTCGGTGGTTGTCAGCCGGCTCGACAAGGCGGGCCAACGAACCGACCGCGTGGCGGCGGTTCCGGACCTGATGCTCCTGGGCGGACGTGTTGCGGGCGAGCCCGACTCGAAGGCATTCCTCGCGCTGGGCTCGGCGGGTTTGAACGGCTTCATCGTGTCCGGCGGACGCACGTGGATCGTTTCGTCGGGACCGCGCGGCGCCAACCTCCCGACCGTGGTGTTCGACCCGCAACGACTGCCCGAGGGGGCGATCGCCTGGGCGCCGTTCGTCTGCGGTGCCGAGGAACTCCCCGGATACGACGAGGCGGTCGCGGCGGCGAACGCCAATGCCCTCGGTGGCGTCGCCGGCGAAGGCGAGTGCCGTGCGGTTCGGGTGGCGCTCGAGACGGACTACGAGTTCTTGGGCAACCTGTTCGGCGGCGACACCGAGGCCGCCACGGAGTACGCCCTGACGCTCCTCGCCGCCGGCTCGGAGATCTACCGCGACCAGTTGTCGACGCGGCTGGAGGTCGTGTACTTGCGCCTCTGGGAGTCGGAGGACGACCCATGGACGGGTCAGAACACCAGCGGCCAGCTCTCCCAGTTCCAGCAGGGCTGGAGCCAGTTCATGGGGTCCGTGGATCGCGATGTGGCGCACTTCCTTTCGGGTCGTTCCCTGGGTGGCGGCATCGCGTGGCTGAGTGCCCTGTGCACCGACACGTTCGGTTACGCCGTCTCGGCCAACCTCAACGGCTCCTTCCCGTATCCGCTCCAAAGCAATGTGCAGCAGAACTGGGATGTGATCGTGACCACGCACGAGCTCGGACACAACTTCGGGTCGCCGCACACGCACAGCTACACGCCTCCGCTCGACGGCTGCGGGAATGGCGACTGCAGCAACGCGGCCGAGGGCACGATCATGAGCTACTGCCACCTGTGCCCCGGGGGGCTCTCCAACATCGCGCTTGAGTTCCACCCCGCCAACATCGACACCATCAACGGATACCTGTTGGACAGCGCCCCTTGCGTTGCGGTCGGCGGTCCGCTCACGGCCGCCAGCGACACGGCGTTGACCGCGTCCACTCTGTCCGTCCTGATCGATGTCATCGGGAACGACTTCGACGCCGACTGCGACGCTCCGTCGATCGCCGCGTTCGACGCCGAGAGCGCCCTGGGCGCCACGATCACGCTCTCGCCCGGCACCGGTCCCGATGGGCGCGACGAGCTCCTGTACGAAGCGCCCGCGAGCGTGGTCGGCCCGGACACCTTCTCGTACACGGCCGCATTCGGCGATGCATCGTCCACGGCCGCGTCGGTGGCGGTGGAGGTCGTTCCGATGCTCTCCCCCGTCTCGGTCACCACGACGGGACAGGGTCTCGACGTCTCCTACTACGCGCTGTCGAGCCCCTCCGTCCTGCCCGACTTCGATCTCCTCGAACCGACCATCACCGAGACGGTGCCGAACGTGAACTTCCTCTCGACCGGCGGCACATTCGCCGGCAGCGGCCTGACCGACAACGTCGGAGCTGTCTTCACCGGATACGTCATTGCGCCGGTGACCAGCCTCTACACGTTCTCGCTCGAGAGCGACGACGGATCGCGGCTGCTGATCGGCGACACCGTCGTGGTGGACAACGACGGTGTGCACGGGATGGTCGAGAAGTTCGGCCAGGTTGGTCTCGAGGCCGGCTTGCACCCGATCCGGATCGAGTTCTTCGAGGCCGGTGGCGGCGCGGGCCTGATCGCGCGGATGGGCAGCGAGGAGCTGTCCTTCAACGTGATTCCCTCCTACCGCCTGTTCCGCGGCGCCGACGCCGGCCCCGACCTCAACGGCGATGGCGTGGTGAACGGCGCCGACCTCGGCATGCTGCTCTCCGCATGGGGCACGTCCGGCCCCGGCGACCTCGACGGCAACGGCACGGTCGACGGCGCCGACCTCGGGTTGATGCTCGCAAGTTGGGGTTGACACGGGTGCCCCGGCCACGGGTGCCCCGGCCATCTTGGCCGTGACGAACGTG
>JAGQOG010000444.1 GCA_020427695.1 Phycisphaerales bacterium | reverse complement strand
GGTCGGGGTCGGCCTTGGCGGCATGGCGGAGCAGGCCAGTCGGGCCGGAGTACGGTCCTTGCGTCGGCGGCAATGGCAACGGATTCGTGCGTCGAGGAGATCGGGATGAGCGAAGCGCAGCGCGTCGAGGAGCAGGTCAGCCAGATCGGCGGTGATCGTTGCTGCGTGGTCTGCGGATACAACCTCGTTGGTCGGCCGGTCGTTCGCGAGCCGCTGTATCGGCTGCTGATCGTGCGTTGTCCCGAGTGCGGCACCGTTTCGCCCATGCAGGAGTATCCGTCGCTCGGGCCGTGGGCGCGGCGCTGGGCGGCGGTCCTGGCGGGCGGGTGGTTCGTGGCCATGCTGGGCTTGTGGGCGCTGGGAACGGTCGTGCTCGTGGGCCTGATCGGCGTGTGCAGCACCGAGGGAACGAGCGTGGCCCGGAACGAGGTGTCGGACGCGGCGACGAAGTGGCTCACCAGCCGGAGCCCGGACAACACGAAGCAAGGCTGGTGGCAGGCCTCGTCCGAAGACGCGATCGCGTGGTGGGTGACCCAGGGCGGCTGGGAGGGGTTCGCGGCGGCCCACAACGGCACGATCGGACTGGTCAACTGGGGCGGCTTCGCAGTCGCCGCCCTGTCCACGACATTGGTGGGTTCGGTGGTCGGCGCCGTTTGGAGCGTGTCCGCGCTCAACCTGCGCCGTCGCCGCCTGCTCCTGCTGCTACCGGTGATGCTCTTGTGGACGATCGCGTTCGCGCTCCTGTCGGTCCTGGACCAGTCGGGCCTATTGGGAATCCAGGCCTACGGGTACTGGGCGCTCTGGAAACCGATTGAGGAACACCTCGGTACGCCCTTGATGTTCGCCGGGCTCGGGTTTGCCGCGGTCGGCGGCGCCATCGGCCTGCTGGTCGGGCGCTCGGTCGTCCGCGGCCTGCTGCGACTCCTGCTGCCATGGCCCGCCCGGGCCGTGTTCGGCGTGCTCTGGACCGCCGATGGCTTGTCGCCGCCGCGGCCGACCATCCTCCGATAACGAGCGAAGGACGCCTTCCCGGTCGCCGTGCTCAACACGGCCCGCGAACCGGCCGATCTCCTGACTTGTGGCTCCGGGCCGGCCGGCGCCCCCTGGAGAGCGCCATGCGCCTGTCGTTCCTTCCGTCCAACGTGACGCCCATCGCGATCGACTTCGGCACCTCCTCGGTGAAGCTGTTGCAATCGAGTACGGACGAGCACGCCCAGGTCGTCGCCATCGACGAGTTCGAGATTCCCGACGCGGTGCGCATGCAGCCCGAGCGGCGGACGGCGTTCCTCCTGGACGAGCTTCCAAAGGCGCTCCGGCGCGGCGGCTTCAAGGGACGAAAGACCGTGTGCTCGCCCCAGAGCTCGCAGACGCTGGTGTTGCACATGCAGGTGCCTCCAAGCGAGGGCTCCGCCCGCGAAGCCGCGATCAAGCAGCAGCTCCAGGCCAAGATCGGCTGCGATCCGTCCGCCGTGGTCGTGCGCTGGGTGGACGTGCCGGGAGCCCAGCGCCAAGGCCAGCCCGGCGAGGAGGTGATCTGCTTCGCGGCCGCCCGCGAGGAGATCATGCGGACCATCGAGCTCCTCAAGAAGGCGAAGCTCGAGGTGGTCGGCGTTCACTCCGAGCCGCAGGCGCTGATCTGGTCGTTCCGACACCTTCATCGACGCGACGACGACCGGCGCACCACGTCGATGTACATCGACATCGGGTGGGGGAGCACGAAGGTCGCGATCGCCAACGGCGGCGAGCTGACCTTCGCCAAGTCGATCCAGGTGGGCGGTCGCCTCCTCGACCAGGCGGTGGCCACTCGGCTCAAGTGCGATCTCGTCGCCGCGCACACGCATCGCATCGGCATGGCGGCGACCGCGGCGAATCCCGCGCCGAAGCCGATGCCCGACGCCCCCGGGCCGGAGGAGGCGCCCGCGATTCTGCGGGCGGCGCTCGCCAAGTCCGTCGGACACAGCGGCACCGCGACCGCCACCGAGCGCCGCTCGGCCAAGATCGCCGCCGCCCTCCGACAGCCGGTGCTTCCTTCGCCGATCCCGGGCAGCGAGACCACCATCGATCTGACCGAGCATCTCGACGCCATCGCGGACGAGCTGCTCATGTGCGCCCGCTACCACGCGTCGCTCTTCCCGGGGCGCACGGTCGAGCGGGCGATCTTCCTCGGGGGCGAGTCGCGACACGTCGCCATCTGCCAGCACATCGCCCGCACGCTGCGGCTGCCCGCCCAGCTCGGCGATCCGCTCGCCCGACTCCTGGGCCCCGCCTCGCCGAGGACCGCCGCGATGCAGAACGGCGTTTGCCAACCCGGTTGGGCGGTCGCCGCCGGACTCTGCATGGAGACGCTCGAATCGTGAACGCACCCCGACCTTCGGCAAGGAGGCACGCAGCATGAGGATCAAACAAGGCTATTCCGCGACCGGAATGCTGCCGCCCGACGAGATCAAGCGGGCGTCGGAGGTTCGGATGAACTTCCTGATGCTCGTGCTCTTCGCGGTGGTCATGGTCGCCGTCTTCGGCGCCTTCCTGGTGACGAACCGGCAGTGGTCGCAGGTGCGCGTCGCGCAGCGGACGATCAACGCCGAGTTCGAGCACGCCACCGAACGGATCCGCGAGCTGCAGGAGCTCGAGCGGCAGCAGCAGCAGATGGTGTCCAAGGCGGTGCTGGCCGCGTCGCTGATCGAGCGCGTCCCGCGCTCGATCCTGCTCGCCGAGCTGATCAACCGGATGCCCGAGCGCCTCAGCCTCCTCGAGTTCGAGATTCGCTCGGAGGAGTACAAGGCGCCGAAGCCGAAGGACTCGAAGGAGGCGGACGGAAAGACCGGCAGCCTGAAGAAGCCCGAGCGGGCGAAGACCAAGGAGCAGGCGATCGCGGAGGCGGACAAGGAGCCGGAGCCCGTGCGCTACCTCGTCAGCATCTCGATGCTGGGGGCGGCGCCGAACGACACCGACGTGTCGCGCTACATGAGCGCCCTGTCGGACCACCCGCTCCTCAAGAACGTGCGGTTGGAGTTCTCCGAGGCCAAGGACGTGGATGGGCGGCAGATGCGGCAGTTCCGCATCGGCATGCGCCTCGACCTCGGCGCGGACGTTCGCCAGATCGATCCGCTCATCGTCCAGCGGCGGATCGGCAACCCCATGGACCAGCGAAGCCCCATCACCTACGAAGGCGTCGAAACGCAGGCCGCCGCCACGGAGGAGAACTGAACATGCGCGTCGGACTCCGAGAGCTCATCTTCCTCGTCGTGCTGTTGGCGGTGCCCATCACCTCGTTCATCTACGTGTTCAAGCCTCGGAACGAGCAGATCCGCCGCGCCCGCGAGGAGATCCAGATCAAGCAGACGCAGCTCGAGGCGCTGGAGAAGGTCACGTCCCGCATCCCCGACCTCGGACTCGCGATCGCCGAAGGCCAACAGGCCCTCGACCTGATCGAGAAGCAGCTTCCGTCGGAGGAGGGCGTGGACGAGATCCTGCGGCAGATCACGGAGATCGCGAAGCGCAACAAGCTCTCGGTGCCGAAGGTCGAGGGGCAGCGTCCGGTGCCGTTCGGGCAATACATGGAGCTGCCGCTGAAGACCGTGATCGAGGGCACGTTCGACGGGTTCTACCAGTTCCTGCTCGATCTCGAGGACCTCTCGCGCATCACGCGGATCCACCAGATGAAGCTGGCCCGGCTCATCCCGAAGAACCCGAAGGACGAGGAGTATCCGCCGGGAACGATGCGGGCCGAGTTCACGCTCAGCATCTACTACTCCTCGCGCAACGGGCAGCCGCTGCCGGAGGAGCCGGCGCCGGCGAAGGGCAAGAAGGGAGGCCGCAAGTGAACATTCTGCAGCAGGACGGCTCCGACGGCGTCGAGGTCGATGGCGTCGGAGGGAGCACCAACACCATCGACGAGAGCTATGCGACGCTGGCCGCCAGCGAAACGCGGAGGAGGATCAGCTCGAGCACGATCACCCTCGGCGTCGTGGTGGTTCTCGCCGGACTCGGGCTCTTCTCCATGCGGATGATCACCCGGGCGGTGGCCGACTCGACGATGACGGAACTGCCTCCGGAGCTCAGGGACCGGATCGGCAAGGTCGCGACGGCGGTGCCCGATGCCGGCTTCCTCGAATCGCTCCGGACGGACGCCTACGGCGAGAAGCAGGTGCCGCTGGACAACATCTCCAAGAATCCGTTCCTGCTTTTCGCCCCGCCGAAGGAACTCGCCGCCGAACCGCAGCGGGACCTGATGGGCGAAAAGAAGGCCGCCTGGCTCTCCGACGTCGAACGCTCCGCCCAAGGCATCGAGGTGCGCAGCATCATGGGCGGCGGCACCGACAGCGCCGTCGCGCTCGTGAACGGCCGGGTGGTTCGGGTCGGCCACTCGATCGATCCGGAGGGGCGCATGGCCGTCGAGTTCATGGTGCGGGAGATCACGCCCGACGCGGTGATCCTCGTGACCACCAACCGCGAGCTGAAGATGGAGCAGGAGGTCGAGGCGCGGGTGCGACGGACCCGCTGAGCCGAACGGCGATCGGCACGATCGCGGCGATCGAACGGCATGGACAGGGGAGCAGCGACGTGGCGAAGCTGAAGCTGGACGACATTCTGCGCGGATTGGGCGATCCGGATCCGTCGGCTCCGAAGGAGGCCGAGGTGCGACCGGCGGCCTCGGCACCTGCTCCCGCCTCGCCTGCCGTTTCCGTGACGGGCGTGGCTCGGCAGCCCGCGGAGGAGATTCCCCGTCCCCCCGATGCCGCCGGCACGGGGCTCGGAAAGGAAGTCGAAACCGACCTCGGCGCTCGCGATGCGAGCCCGCTTCGTGCGCGTCCGGACGATGCCCTCTCGGACGTCTACACCCCGGAAGAGCAGCTTCAGCGGGGGGAGCCGCTCGACCTGCTCGGCACCCTTCAGCAGAAGGGCGTGATCAACCCGGAACAGGTCGCGACCGCCGAACGGGTGCAGAAGCAGACTCCGGGCCGGGCGTTGTCGCAGATCCTGGTGGAGGCGGGCGTGGACGAGGCGGCGGTGCAGCAGACCGTGGCCGAGCTGCACGGCATGCCCTTCGAGCGCGTCAGCTACGAGGATCCGGACGCCGCCTACGAACCCAAGTCGTTCAAGCGGCTGGGATCGGACTTCTGCCTCACGAACCTCGTGCTGC
>JAGQOG010000443.1 GCA_020427695.1 Phycisphaerales bacterium | reverse complement strand
CTGGCATTCAGCAGATCAGCGGGGCGATGTCCGCCCTCGATGGCGATGCCGAGCAGTCCCGTGCTTCGGTGCGGGAGTTCGTGCGAACCGCCGAGCAACTCCAGGAAGCCACCTCGGCGCTGCGATCGCAGGTGGCGCGGTTCCGCCTGGCCGCGGCGGAGTGATGGCGCCGGCTCCCGCGATGGTCCGACTTCGGGACCGCACCGGCACCGCGGATGCCGGGGATCCGGGCTCCGGAGCGGGGGCCGGGAGGGCCAGATCCGTGGCCGCGACGTAGCCTCGCCCGCGATTGCGGCCCGCGAGGCCCATCCCCGCGGTCGGATTGCCCTCCGTTATACTCCTCCCCTGCGCCGCCGCGGATGCCCCGCGGCGGCTCGTTCTCCCTCCCATCTCCCCGGTCTCTCCTCCCCTCCCATGGACGTCGTCAAGGGCATTGCGGTCTCGCCAGGCGTGGCGATCGGCCGGGCGTTCGTGCTCGGCGAAGCCGACGAGCATGTGCCCCATCGCGTGGTGGCCGCGGAGGAGGTCGGGCACCAGTTGGAACGCTTCGAACGGGCGGTTGCCGAGTCGATCACCGATCTTCAGCAGCTCCGGGAGCGGACGGCGCGGGAACTGGGGGCGGAGCCGGCCAAGATCTTCGAGTTTCACATCGGCCTTCTCCACGACACGTCGCTCCTGACCCCGATCCGGCAAGAGATCGAACGCGAGCATGTGACCGCCGAATGGGCGGTCTCATCGCGGTTCAAGGCCCTCGCCAGCCAGTTCAAGGGGATGGGCAACGAGGTCTTCCGTCAGAAGGCGAACGACGTGCTGGATCTCGACCGGAGGGTCCTGGGGAGGCTCCAAGGGGCCACGGAGAGCCGGTTGGCCCAACTCACCGAGCCCGTGATCGTGTTCGCCCACGAGCTGACGCCGTCCCAGGCCGCCCTGCTCGATCCCGCAAAGGTGATCGGGTTCGCCACCGACGCGGGCGGACGCACCAGCCACACCTCGATCGTGGCCCGTGCGATCGGCATCCCCGCGGTGGCCGGGTGCCAGCGACTGACGCACCTCCTCGAGGAGGGCGACTCGGTCATCGTCGACGGCGACAACGGCGTGGTGATCGTCGCCCCCAACGACGAGGCGCTTGAACGTTACAGCCGGCAGCGGCGCTCGATGGAGTCGTTCCTGAAGAGCCTGCGCGAGGTGGCCGACCTCCCGGCGGTCACCCGCGACGGGACGAAGGTGACCCTGCTCGGCAACATCGAGTTCCCGCGGGAGATCGAGTCCGTGCTCGCCAACGGCGGCGAGGGGGTGGGCCTGTACCGGACGGAGTACCTCTACCTGGCCTCGGACACGGAGCCGAGCGAGGAGGATCACTTCAACGCCTATCGCAAGGCGATCGAGCTCCTCGACGGCCGCACCCTGACCATCCGCACGCTCGATCTCGGTGCCGACAAGTACACCCAGCTCCGGGCCGAGGAGCCGGAACGCAATCCGTTCCTCGGCTGTCGGAGCATCCGGTACTGCCTCCAGAACCTTCCGATGTTCAAGACCCAGCTTCGCGCCATCCTGCGGGCGTCGGTGCTGGGTCCGATCAAGGTCATGTTCCCCCTCATCTCCACGATGATGGAGTTGCGGCAGACCCGGCTGATCCTCAACGACGTCATGGAGGAGCTGGACGAGGACGGCGTGCCGTTCGATCGGCGGATGCCGATCGGGATGATGATCGAGGTGCCGAGCGCGGCCCTCATGGCCCGGGTGTTCGCCCACGAGGTCCAGTTCTTCTCGATCGGCACCAACGACCTGATCCAGTACACGCTGGCCGTGGACCGGGGGAACGAGCGGGTGGCGAACCTCTATACGGGTGCCCATCCGGCGGTCCTCCAGCTGATCAAGTCGGTGATCAGGGTGGCCCGGCGGGAAGGCACCGAGCTCAGCATCTGCGGCGAGATCGCCGGCGAGGCGCTCTACACCATGTTGCTGATCGGAATGGGCCTGCGTACACTGTCGCTCGTCCCGAGCCAGATTCCCCACGTCAAGCGGGTCATCCGGTCGGTGGACATCCCACTCTGCGAACGTCTCGCCCGGAAGGTCGGATCGTTCGATTCCGAGCGCCAGGTCTTGAGTTGCCTGCGCGACGAGCTTCGGAAGGTCGTGCCAGAGGCCCTCGGCGGCATTGCCGGCGATTGAACCTCGGGCACGCCAATCAAGAAGGGCAGCGCCGGCTCCGTCCGATGCCGCTCCCCGCAGGTCCGACCCCACGGCAGCGGAGCCCATTCGGGCCGCGCCGGGAAGACGGTCGGCGACCCGGGCGCAGCGTGCGACGACCACGGGGTCCGGCAGCGGCGAGCCACGCGGGATTCCCACGCATGCGAGTGCGGATGATCCGAACGAAGAGCCAAGCTGCGAGCATCCGGGTATCGGTCGGCCGTATTGACGCCGAACGACTGCTGGTGGCCGCGGGCGAGGCCTGTCCCGCCCGGTGAGCCGCGGTCCAACCGCGGAGAACAAGCACAGTGGCACCAAACAAGAAGGCCGGCGGCGGAAGCCTCATGCTGGTCAACGACACCCCCGGCGAGGAGTGTCGCATCGCAATCCTGACCGACGGCAAGCTCGACGGCCTGCTCACCGAGCGGGCCTCGACCGCCACCCAGGTCGGGAACATCTACAAGGGCAAGGTCACGAACGTCGAGCCGGCGATCCAAGCCGCGTTCATCGACTACGGCCAGGGCCAGAGCGGCTTCCTGCACATTTCGGACCTGCACCCGCGGTACTTCCCGCGCGGCGACAAGACCGAGCGGGTCGGCAAGAAGATCCCGCGGCGCGAGCGGCCGATGATGCAGCAGGCCTTGCGGCGCGGCGACGAGGTGCTGGTGCAGGTGCTCAAACAGGGCATCGGCACGAAGGGGCCGACGCTGACGAGCTACCTGTCGATCCCCGGTCGGCTGGTCGTGATGATGCCGGGGATGGACAAGAGCGGCGTCTCCCGGAAGGTGGAGGACGAGGAGCAGCGCCGAGCGATGCGCAAGATCCTCGACTCGCTCAACCTTCCCGAAGGCTTCGGGTTCATCCTCCGCACCGCCGGGTTCGACCGCACGAAGACGGAATTGCAGCGCGACGTCGCCTACCTGACGCGGTTGTGGAAGGTGATGGACAAGCGGATCGAGACCGTCGGAGCGCCTTGCGAGCTCTATACCGAGTCGGACCTGCTGATCCGCACGATCCGCGACGTGGTGGACAGCTCGATCGACGCGATCGTGGTGGACAGCCGGTCCGCCTTCTCGCGGGCCCGGGGGTTCCTCTCGGTGGTGGCGCCGCGATCGGCGCCGAAGGTGCTCTACTACGACAAGCCCATCCCGATCTTCAACGCCTTCGACGTGGAGCGGCAGATCGAGCTGATCCACTCTCGCGAAGTGCCGCTTCCCAGCGGCGGCCGCCTGGTCATCGACCAGACCGAGGCCCTGGTGGCCATCGACGTGAACAGCGGCAAGAGCCGCAGCGCCCGGGACAGCGAGACCAACGCCTTCCAGACGAATTGCGAGGCGGTGGACGAGATCGCACGACAGCTTCGTCTTCGGGATCTCGGCGGCGTGATCGTCAACGACCTCATCGACATGCGGTCGCAGAAGCACCGGCGCGACATCGAAGAGCGGTTCCGCACGGCGCTCAAGCGCGACCGTGCCCGCACCACGATCGCCCCGATCAGCGAGTTCGGCGTCCTGGAGATGACGCGGCAGCGGATGCGCCCGAGCATCCGCAAGGCGCACTACATCGAGTGCCCGCACTGCCAGGGTCACGGCGAGATCCGCATGCCCGATGCCGTTGCCGCCGATTCGATCCGGCAGATCGCCTGCCTCGTCCAGCACGATCGCGTGCGTCGCGTGGAGATGGTCTGCTCGCCGCGGGTGGCTTCGGTGCTGTTGAGCGGCAAGCGCCGCGCGGTCGACCGCATCGAGGACCGATCGGGACGTCGGGTCGAGATCCGGATCAGCGAGGCGCTCGCGATGGACCGCATCGACCTCTACGCCTACGACGAGCGCGGCGCCGACATCGACGTGCTGAAGCTTCCGCCGCCGGCCACCCCCGAGACCTCCGCCCTGCTCGAGTCCCTTCCCGCCGAGGAGGTGTTCGAGCGGGAGACGGAAGGCGAAGGCTCGGAGCGGGGCGGGCGTCGTTCGCGCCGCCGTCGCCGGAAGGCCGGTCCCGCGGACGCGACGGCCATCGCGATGCAGGGCGGTTTCGACGAGTTGCCCGACGAGGAGGAGGACGAGGAGGTCGAGGCAACGGCGACCGAGGCCAACGGCCAGGCGACCGTGACCGCCGAGGGCGAGGGAGGCGAACGACGACGTCGCCGTCGGCGCCGTCGCCGCCGCCGAGGCGGCGAATCGGCCGCGCCGACGGCGGATGCGGACGGAGCGGCGAAGGAGGCCACCAGCGCCTTGGAGCCTGCCGTCGACGCGGCCGAAGCGAGCGATCCCGCCGAGCCGGCCATCGCCGCTCCGGCGGAGGAACCGGTCGAGCTCAAGAGGATGCGCATCTTCGAGATCGCGAAGGACGTCGGCGTGACGTCGAAGGAGATCCTCGAGCGGTGCCGCGTCGAGGACG
>JAGQOG010000442.1 GCA_020427695.1 Phycisphaerales bacterium | reverse complement strand
GCTGTCCGCCGAACGCGAGCACCCGATGGAGCGCATCGCGGCGGCGCTGGCCTTCATCGTGCAGCAGGAGCGGCCGCTCCAGGCACCCGGATCGAGCCTCGACCAGGACGAGCCGGGCGAACGGAAGGATCGGAAGACGGAGCATCGCAGCGAAAGACTGCGCGACGCCAGGCCGGACCGGTTCGGTGCTGCCTCCTCGACCGGAGCGGCCCGCGCGCGAGCCGCGGTGCAGGAGGGCAAGTCGAGCTACCGCGTGGAGGTGGGTTCGGCGCACGGTGTCGAGCCCAGACATCTGGTCGGTGCGATCACCAACGAGGCGGGTCTCAGCGGGCGCGATGTCGGTCGCATCACGGTGCACGAGACGTACAGCGTGGTCGACCTGCCCACCGACTTGCCCGC
This sequence comes from Phycisphaerales bacterium, assembly GCA_020427695.1. Lineage (GTDB taxonomy): Bacteria > Planctomycetota > Phycisphaerae > Phycisphaerales > SM1A02 > JAGQOG01. Next base: position 12,485 of record JAGQOG010000442.1, on the reverse strand, counting down.
CGGGGTCCTCCGCCAGTTGCAGCGGGTGGAGATCTTCGGCCACATCCTGGAGATCAGCGTGCTTCCGACGTCGAGCGTCGGACACGCGGAACGGCGCGGCGGAACGGCCCCGAAAACGGCCCCGAAGAAGGCCCCGAGAGCGGCTGATGGAGCGACGAAGACGAAGCGGCCTTCCAAACCCGCGAAGCGAGGCAAGTGGAATGCGGTCGGCAAGCCCGCGAAGGGCAAAAAGAAGAAGTCGAAGCCGCAGCGGGACTGACCCTTTGCGGTCGAACGGATCAGGCTTCTACCATCTCCTCATGCTGCCGCTCTCCTTCGTCGTCCTGCTCGCCGCCGCCATGCACGTCCATCCCACCGATGTCAATCCCGAGCCGGAGCTTGGCCAGGTGCACTGGTCGCGCGACCTCGAGGCGTCGTTGTCGCGCGCCAAGGAGGAGCACAAGCCCGTCTTCCTGCTCTTCCAGGAGATCCCCGGCTGCGCGAATTGCACCGGGTTCGGGGCCCGCGTGCTCGGTCACCCGCTCCTGGTCGCGGCCATCGAGCACTGCTGCGTTCCGGTCGCGGTGCGGAACAACGTGCCCGGTTCGGAGGCCGAGATCCTGAAGCGTTTCCAAGAGCCTTCCTGGAACAACCCCGTCGTGCGCTTCCTCGACGGCCACGGCAAGGACCTCATCCCACGGGCCGACGGTGTTTGGGATGCCAATGGGATTGCGAGCCGGATGATCGCCGCGCTCGAGGTGTCGAAGCAACCGGTTCCCGGTTACCTCGCGGTTGCCCGCGACGAGAGCGATCCGGTCACCGAGAAGGCGGTCTTCCGCATGCACTGCTTCTGGCAGGGCGAGGCGGTGCTCGGAGCGATGGCCGGCGTCGTGTCCACGACGTCCGGCTTCGTGGATGGCGCCGAGGTCGTGGAGGTCACCTACCGGCCGGCCGTGCTGTCGCGTGCGGCGCTGGTCGCGAAGGCACAGGCGGGCAGTTGCACCGCGGAGGTCGGTGGGGCGTTCCGCAAGGCGCCGGCGGCGGATCAGCAGCACGCCCTGCGCGGAACCGTGTACGAGAGGCTCGACCTGACCCCCATGCAGCGCATGAAGGTGCACAGCGCCTTGACGCTTGGGAGCGATCCCAGCGTCTGGCTGACGCCGGCACAGATGGCGGCAGCGACCGCGGCAGACGATCGGGCAGAGGGGTAGCACCGAGTGGGGGAGTGCTTGCGACGATGGTGTCATCCGCACGCTTGCATCTACTGGCGCCTCTGGCGGCACTGCTGGTCCTGGTGGCCGGATGCCGGACACCCGGGACGGCCCGGCGCCTGACATCGGAGGAGCAGGTGTCGCCGGTGTCGCTCGAGATCGGCGATCCCGCGCCGTGGGCGGGGGTGCACGACTGGGCCAAGGGCGATCCGATCGATTCGTTCCGGTCGGGAACGGTGTACGTGCTGGACTTCTGGGCCACCTGGTGCGGTCCCTGTCTGGCGTCGATGCCCCATGTCTCCGAGCTCCAGCGGCGCTATGAGCCGTCGGTCGCCGTCATCGCGGTGGCGGTGGTCGACGAGGTGAGCACGCCGGAACGGATCCGGCGGGAAGTGCGTCGCCGCGGAGCACGGATGGACCTTGCCGTGGCGATCGACGCCGACGGGACCGCGACCGAGCGCTACCGGGTCGCCGTCCGTGACATGGCGCTCCCGCGGGTCTTCGTGGTCGATCGATCGGGCCGCCTGGCGTGGTACGGCCACCCGCAGGATCTCGACGGGGTGCTCGCCGCCGTCACGGCCGGGACATGGAACATCCACGCTGCGGCCGAGGCGTCCCGGCGCCGGCGGGAAGCCGCGGTGGCGACGCGGGAACTCCTGGCGCGGCTGGATGCGGCGGCCGAGCGACGCGACACGGCGACCATGCTTTCCGTCTGCGAGGAACTGTGCGAATACCCGGTGGATCTCGTCGAGGGGTTCTCGCCGCCATGGTGGGCGTGGACGCAGCACGTCGTGCTGCTCGAGAACGACGGACGCTCGGGCGACGCCGTGGCCGTGATCGAGGAAGCGGCGAAGGAACCAACGATCTCCCGGTCGCCGGTGGCCCTGGCGCAGCTCGCACGCCTGGCGGCACCGATGAACCTGAACCTCGCGACCACATTGGCGGAACAGTCGCTCGATCGACTCCGTGCCATCGAGGCGGCGACGGGCGAGGACGAATGGACGGCGTACCTGCGCGACGCCTCGACACTGGAGCACGCCACCGCACTGCTCGATCTGGCCGCCGTTGAAGCCGCGGCGGGCCGCTTCGGGCGGGCGGCGGAGTTCCAGCGAGCCGCCATCGCGCGCTGGCCGGACGACGACATGGTCGTGCCTTCTTTGGCGGAACTCCGTCGCGATCTGGAACGGTACGAAGCGGGCGCAGGAGCGTCCTGATCCCGTTCCGGCCCGGCTGGCGATCCGGGCCGCCCGTGCGGCGAAACCGAGAAACCGCGAATTCGTCCGTCAGGCGGAGTGTCGCCCGACGACCCACCTTCGACGACCTGTCGCGCGGGCGGGTCGTCCGGTTCATTCCCACCCAATCTCCAGGAGTAGACATGAAGACCAGAACAATCATCGGATGCGCACTCGCATCCGGCTGCGTCGGGCTTGCCCACGGCGACTTTGTCCAGGTTCGCGTCACCGTCGAGAACCTCGCCGCAGAGAACAGCGTTTCGTTCGCCCCGCTGCGCTTCGGATTCCACAACGGCTCGTACGACTCGTTCAACGCCGGCGAGACCGCCACGGAGGCGATCGTCTCGATCGCCGAGGGCGGGAGCGGATCGGCCTTCTTCCCGGCGTTCAAGGCGGACCAGGAGGATGCGAACCTCGGCAGCGTGTTCCCGAATCCCCCGGGACCGCTCCTCCCCGGCGCGACCGGCACCACCGTGATCAACGTGGATCCCGACGTCAACCGGTACTTCACCTTCGGCGCGATGGTGGTGCCCAGCAACGACTACTTCATCGGAAACGACGTGCCCACCCAGTACATGCTGTTCGACGAGAACGGCGACTTCGTTCCCACGACGATCGTGCAGACGGCTTCCGACCTCTGGGATGCCGGCAGCGAGGTCGACGGCGTCTTCGGCGCCGCCTTCCTGATGGGTTCGTCCAACGACGACCACATCGACGAGAACGGCGTGGTCACTGCCGACTTCAAGGACCTGAGCATCTTCGACGGCGAGACGACGGCCGCCGGCTACGTCTTCGACAGCCAGCTCGCCGCCGACACCGAGGTGTACCGCATCACCTTCGAGATCGTTCCGCCCGTCCAGGTCGCGGTCACCGTCGAGAACCTCGCCGCGGAGAACAGCGTGTCGTTCGCCCCGCTCCGCTTCGGGTTCCACAACGGCACGTACGACGCCTTCAACGCCGGCGAGACCGCCACCGACGCGATCGTCTCGATCGCCGAGGGCGGGAGCGGCTCGGCCTACTTCCCGGCCTTCATGGAGGCGCAGCCCGACGCCGATCTCGGGAGCGTGCTCCCGAATCCCGCCGGTCCGCTGCTCCCAGGCGCATCCGGCAGCGGCGAGTTCACCGTCAACGGCGCCGTGAACCGGTACTTCAGCTTCGGCGCGATGGTGGTTCCGAGCAACGACTACTTCGTCGGCAACGACGCGCCGACCCAGTACGCCCTCTTCGACGACACTGGCGCGTTCGTTCCGACGACCATCGTGCTGACGGCATCGGACATCTGGGACGCCGGGTCGGAGGTTGACGGGATCTTCGGGGCCGCGTTCCTCATGGGTTCCTCGAACGACGACCACATCGACGAGAACGGCGTCGTCACGCCCGACTTCAAGGACCTGAGCATCTTCGACGGCGCTACGACCGCGGCCGGCTACGTGTTCGACAGCCAGTTGTCGGCGGACACGGAGGTCTATCGCATCTCCTTCAAGCTCGCCAACACGTGCCCCGCAGACCTGAACGGCGATGGCATGGTGGGCGGCGAGGACCTTGGCCTGCTGCTCGCCGACTGGGGCGGCACCGGCGCGTCCGATCTCGACGGCGACGGTACCGTCGGCGGAAGCGACCTGGGTCTGCTGCTCGCGGCGTGGGGCGGCTGCCCGTAAGGCCGCAGCGCGAAGCGTTCTTCAGTTCGCCAGCCGGCCGGTTTGGCTCGGACAGCCGCCGATTCCTCTTCCCGAGGAACGGCGGCTGTTCCGAATTCCCGGCGAGAGCCATTCAGCCCCCGGCGATCGCTCCCACGACGAGAAACGGCTCGGTGCCCGCGGCGACCGCCGGTGGCAGTGGCGCATCGATCGACTCGTGCGACAGGTCGCGCTCGCAGGCGAAGAACCGCAGGAACGGACGACGCTGTCGGGTCGCCTGGTCGCGCACGGCGCCGCGCAGCATGGGATAGCGCTCCTCCAGGGCATCGAGGACCGTTCCTTGCGTCACCGGCGACTCGACCTCGATCCGGACCTCGCCGCCGATGCGGGCCAGCGTGCGCAGTTGGCTCGGCAGGTGCACCCGAACGGTGGATCGAGCCGGGGAGGGGCTGGCGTCGTCGGTCATGGCAGCGTCTGCACCTCGACGGACAGCACGGCCGGAAGGTCGCGGACGATCGGCGTCCAATGGTCGCCCGCATCGGCCGACATGTACACCTGGCCGCCGGTCGTGCCGAAGTACACGCCGCAGGAGTCGAGCTGATCCACGGCCATCGCGTCGCGCAGGATGTTCACGTAGCAGTCGCGCTGGGGAAGACCGTTGGTGAGCGCCTCCCACTCGTTGCCGCCGGACCGGCTGCGGTAGACGCGGAGCTTGCCCTCGGGGGGATAGTGCTCGGAGTCGCTCTTGATCGGCACCACGTAGACGGTGTCCGGCTCGTGGGCGTGCACGTCGACCGGGAAGCCGAAGTCGCTCGGGAGGTTGCCGCTCACCTCGCTCCAGGAGTCCCCGGCATTGTCGGTGCGCATGATGTCCCAGTGCTTCTGCATGAAGAGCACGCCGGGGCGCGACGGATGCATGGCGATGCGGTGCACGCAATGGCCCACCTCGGCGTCCGGATCGGGGATGTACTCCGACTTGAGGCCGCGGTTGATGGGACGCCAGGTCTTCCCTCCGTCGTCCGTTCGGAAGGCGCCCGCGGCCGAGATGGCGATGTACATCCGCTTCGGATCGCTGGGGTCGAGCACGATCGTGTGCAGGCACATGCCACCGGCGCCGGGCTGCCACTGCGATCCCGTATTGTGTTCGCGCAGCCCCGCCAACTCGTGCCAGGTCGTTCCACCGTCGGTCGTGCGGAAGAGCGCGGCATCCTCTGCGCCGGCGTAGACCGTGTCCGGATCGTCGAGGGACGGCTCCAGGTGCCACACCCGCTTGAACTCCCACGGATGCGGCGTGCCGTCGTACCACTGGTGCGTTCCGGGAACGCCCTCGTAGGCGAAGGTGTTCCCAACCGGCTCCCACGACTTGCCGCCGTCGTTCGAGCGCTGGATCTGCTGCCCGAACCAGCCGCTGCTCTGCGAGGCGTACAGCCGGTTCGGATCCGCCGGCGAGCCCTTGAGGTGGTACATCTCCCAGCCGCCGAAGTGGGGGCCGGTCACCTCCCAACGCTCGCGCTTGCCGTCGGCGGACAGGATGAACGCGCCCTTGCGCGTTCCGACGAGCACTCGTACTCCGCTCATGTGGACCCCTTTCCCGGCACGAAGGACACGGCCACGGATGTCCGCGTGACGCTCCCTCGACGCCGTGCGGGTACAGCCTACCCGGGACGTCCGTCGCGGTCATGTCCGCGTCGCCCGGTCGGTGCCTCCCGATTCTGGAGCGTGCCTCGAGATCCGTTGGCCTGGCCTGGTTCGGTTGCCAGCGCCGGCCTGTCGGCTCGCCGGTCCCTGCGGTAGGGTGTGCGGCGGGCACCGGCGCATGCTCACCGTCGCGAACTTCTTCACCCCGGGCAGACCGAGCACACCGCGGATCAGCCCACCATCCAACTGGTGGTGAAGGCCACGGTGCTGCTCAGCATCGTCGCGCACGGCTTCAGTGCGATGCCGGGGATCCGGTGGTATGCGGCCAGCGTGGCCAAGCTGCCGCCGAATGCACCGGAACGCGAAGGCGAACAGGCCCCAGCCGAAGCGGCGGAGACGGAGCAGGCCCCCCACGGTCGAGCGACCTAGTCGGCGGCGCCGTGACGGCGCAGAAGGTCCGCGAGCGGATCGCGCTCGTTCCGTCGGGCGGCTTCGTCGAGCACGGTGCGCCCCTCCTTGTCCACCGCGTTCACGTTGGCGCCGTGCGACACGAGGAGATCGACCACCTCCTTGTGGCGCGGGCTCCCGCGCAGGTGCCGGTGGAGGGCCGTCCGGCCTTCGGAATCGGCATCGTCCACGGCCGCGCCGGCGGCGAGCAGGAGCTTGACCATCTCCTTCTGCGATCCCGCCGCCGCGAGATGCAACGGCGTCTCGCCCGTCGAAGCCGGAGCGTTGATGGAGGCTCCCGCCGCCAGCAGGATCTTCACGAGCTCGATGCGGCCGCCACGGGTCGCCTCGTGCAGGGGCGTGACGCCTTGGGCGTCCGCAACGTTCGGCTTCGCCCCCGCCTCCAGGAGCAGGCGGGCGATCGTGCAGCAGCGCGCCAACTGGTCGTTGTCGGAGGGTTGCGCCCCGGCGGCGAGGGCGCGGTGCAGGGGGGTCCGTCCCTCCTGATCGCTGGCGTTCGGACTGGCGCCGCGCTCGAGCAGCATGGTGCAGATCTCGACGCGCTGATGCTGCGCCGCCCAGTGCAGCGGCGTGGCTCCGACGGCATCCGCCACATCGACGGCATCGGTCAGTGGAAGCAGGTGGGCGACCATCTCCGCTTGCCCCTCGGCCGCAGCGCAGTGGAGCGCGGTCTCACCCTCCTCGCCTCGTGCCATGATGTCGGCGCCGGACGCTTGCAGCATCTCCACCACGTGGAAACGTCCTTGCTGCGCCGCGCGCAACAATCGAGCAGTGAGATCGGCCGTCTTCTTCAAGGAGGCTCCCGTAATCGGGGACGAGCGGAACGGCCGGAACGCGAACGCCGGGGCCAACGAGGCGGAGCGTTGGAAGACACATTGTAGCGTCCGCCCGGCAGCGCCTCTGGGCGCCGACGGACGAGGCATCGCGGTGCGGCCCCGCTTGAACGGGAACGGCATACGCAATCGGCGCCATCCCGCCGGACGTGGCGACGGACTACCCGCTCGGCAGGAGGACGTACAACGGAACGCCGCCGAACGTTTCGAACCCGATCCGCCGGTAGACCGATTCGCCCATCTCGGAGGATTGCAGGACACCGACGCGGTAGCCGAGTTGCTGGACGGCGCGGAGCGCTTGTGCCGTGACGTGGGCGCCGATTCCCTTGCCGCGCTCCTCCGGGACGGTCGCCACGCAATAGACGCCGGCAAGCCCGTCGGCGAGGTACACCATCGACGTCGCGACGGGCGCGTGGTCCTTGAGCACCGCGAAGAACTGGACGCTCGCCTCGGGCGCGCTGTGGCCGGGTGCGGCCATCGGCGAGAAGTAGCGGGCGACGGCGAGGGGCAGTTCGTACCCCACGGCAAAGCACTCCGTCCACGCCGCGCCAGCCGCGTCGTCGGAAGTCCGGACGAACGAGTAGCCCGCCGGCAACGCGGTCGGAGCCAAACGGTCGATGTCCACCGCCATGGCAGGCATCGCCGCGTGGGGCGCGAAGCCGCGCGACGCGAGAAGCGATTCCACGGCCGGGCTCACCGGCGTTCCCGGGAAGGCCACCGCGGCCGGACATCCAGCCGCGCAGAGCGGCTCGATCGCCTGCCGGGTGACGTCGGGATCGTTCCGCTCCGCGACCACGGCGAGGTTGCCGAAGGGGTGTGGCTCGTTGGTCAGGAGTCGGATGAAGTTGGGATCGATGGTGGTTCCAGGGCCGTGGAGCAGCGCCCGGAACGTCGTGTCAAAGTGCCGCTCGATGGCGGGCCCGATTCGACCGCCCAGGGCGGCGACGGACGAAACGGGATCCGACTTGCTCATGTCCTTCCCCTCCACTCCGCGACCTGCGGTAGACACCCCTTTTACCCGATCGGGGGGGACGGCGCTCGGCCGTGTCGCGCCGGGTGCTCCGAATCCGTCGGGCCCCGTAGGATGGTCTCATCGACGCCCGTCGAGGGCGGGGACCGCGCATCATGACGCCCGAAGACGAGCGGGAAGCGCACCGGATCTTCCGGTTGTCGTTGGACGAGCCCACGACGCTGCGTCCGGCGTTCGTGCGCCGCGCCTGCGATGGCCGGCCGGAGGTGCTTGCGAAGGTCGAGGCGCTCTTGGGCTCGCTCGGTCCGGCGGAGGCGTTCCTGGAGTCGCCGGCGCTCGCGTCCATGCCGCGCACCGCCGCGCCCGGCGTCGAGCCCGAGACCTCCCTGGTGGGAACCCAGGTCGGCCGGTACCGGGTGCTCGAGCGGATTGCCGCCGGCGGAATGGGCGTGGTCTTTCTTGCCGAGCAGGACAACCCACGGCGCCGCGTGGCCCTGAAGGTCATGCGCGCGGGACTGGGGTGGGGCAAGGCCCGGAGGCTGTTCGAGCACGAGTCGCACGTGCTCGGCCGCCTCCAGCATCCCAACATCGCGCAGATCTTCGAGGCGTCCACCCATGCACACGGGCCGACGGGGGAGGCGCTGCCCTACTTCGCGATGGAGTACCTCGAGGGCGCCGAGCCGATCACCGCCCACGCGCATCGGCGCCGACTCGACCGCGCCGACCGGATCGCCCTCTTCCGCAAGGCTTGCCTGGGAGTGCACCATGGCCACCAGAAGGGGGTGATCCACCGCGACCTCAAGCCCGCAAACATCATTGTGGATGCCGCCGGCGAGCCGCGCGTCATCGACTACGGGGTGGCGCTCGTCGCCGGCGGCGATGTCCCGGGCAGTCTCGCCCAGACCGATCGGGGCGTGCTGGTGGGCACGCTCAAGTACATGAGTCCCGAGCAGTGCCGGGGCGACGCTCAGCGCATCGACACGCGCTGCGACGTGTACGCGCTGGGCGTCGTGCTCTACGAACTGCTCTGCGAGCGGTTTCCCTACGACGTCGACGAGGCGGCGCCGCTCGAGGTGCCGCGCATCGTGACCGACCGGTCCCCGGTTCGACCGAGCGTTGCCGTGCCGGATTTCCCGCGCGATCTCGAGACGATCCTCCTGAAGGCCTTGGCCAAGGACCCGGACGATCGCTACCAGTCCGCCGCCGATCTCGAGCGCGATCTGGGTCGCTTCCTGCGTCACGAGCCGATCGAGGCGCGGCCGCCGACGATGCGGTACCACACCCGGCTCTTCGTCCGCCGGCACCGAACCCTGATCGGAGCCGTCGTGTTCGCCGCGCTGGCGGGGTGTGCGGCGCTCGTGGTCAGCGTGGGGTACGGCATCAGCGCCAGCCGGGAGGCGGAACGCCGGTCGCTCGCGGAGGGCAAGGCGATCGAGGAGCGGGACGAGGCCGTCCGGCTGCAGTACTTCGCGGACATGGCGGCGGCGGAATCGGCCCTCCGTGCGCACGAGTACGGCCGGCTGCGCAGCCACCTCGCCCGGGCACCGACCGTTCACCGCGGCTGGGAGTGGGACCATCTGCGGGAACGCTCCGAGCCCAGCCGGGTGGTGGTCGAGCAGCCGACGATGATCGATGCCGTCGCAGTCGCGCCGGACGGAAGCGCGTTCCTCGCGGCGGGACGCGATGGCACGGTGCGGATCTGGTCGGTCGCGGAGGGAACCTGGCGGGGGAAGTTCAAGGTGGAGTCGAAGGCGATCTTCGACCTTCGCTTCTCCCCGGATGGCTCGCAGGTGGCCGTCGCCGGTGCGAACGGGTTGATCGAACTCTTCGCGTACCCGTCGTTGCAGCGCACGTGGCGAAGCTCCGAACGTCACTCGGATGCGGCCCGCGCACTGTGCTTCAGTCCGGATGGGGCGGTTCTGGTCTCCGCTGGACAGGACGGCTCCGTGCGCGGCTGGTCGGCGGCCGATGGCGGCTCGCTCTGGGTGACCGACGCGGGGGGACCGGCGCGGGCGGTGGCGCACCATCCGCACGACCCGATCGTCGCCACAGAAGGCGGCGACGGGACGATCCGCTTCTGGGACACGCGCCACGGCGAAGCCGTCGGTTCGCTGTCGGGCCACCCGGGAGACCAGGTCTTCGCGCTGGCCTATTCCCCCGATGGCCACCGGCTCTACTCCGGCTCGAGCGACCGCACGGTCGCGATCTGGAATCTCGACACCGGGGAGCGCGAGCGCACCCTGCCGGGGCACGACCGATCGATCTGGAGCTTGGCCGTGACCGCCGACGGGACGCGTGTCGCCTCCGCCTCGATCGACCAGACCGTGCGCCTGTGGGACGCGGACGGCGCGTCGATCGGCCTCTACCACGGCCACGGCGATGCAGTCGCGGACATCGCGTTCACGCCCGATGGAGCGCGTTTCGTGACCGGATCGTGGGATCGCACCGTGCGGGTGTGGGATTCCTCCCGAACCAGCGAGCCTCTGGCCCTGCACGACGGATTGGGTCCAGTGGATGCCGTCGAAGTGGGCGGGGACGGTCGGCTCGTTGCGACCGCGCACCGAGACGGTCCGGTTCTTCTTCGCGACGCCGTCACGCTCGAGGTGCTGCGAACCATTGGTCGCTCCGGCGCCGTCGCCCGTTCGCTCGCGTTCTCGCCCGACGGACGCACGCTCGCCGTCGGATGGAGCGACGGCCTGCTCGCGCTCGACGACACCTGCACCGGTCGCCGCATCTGGGAGATGGCGGTGCACCGCGGATCGGTCTCGTCGGTGCGATTCACGCCCGACGGACAACACATCGTGTCGGGCGGACGCGACGAACGGGCGATCGTGTGGAACGCGCGCGACGGCACGGTCGTGCGCCGATGCGAGGGGCTCGGCGCCGCCGTGGGCGCGGTGGCCGTGGCGCCCGACAGCCGGCGCTTCGCCACTACCGGATGGGACGGCGTGGTCCGGCTCTGGGCGATCGAAGGGGACGGCGTGCTGGCCGAGATGGCCGGTCACGAGAGTGCGGTGTACGCGGCGGTGTTCGATCCCGAGGGCGGCACGCTCTTCACCGGCTCCCGCGACCAGACGATCCGCCGGTGGAACGGCTGGAGCGGCCAGCCGCTCTCGGTGCTCGAAGGCCATGGCCAGTTCGTCACCGGGCTGGCGTTCATGCCCGACGGGTCGCGACTCGTGTCAACGTCGTGGTTCGAGACGCTGACGGTTTGGGATGCGGCCACGCTCGAGCCGCTGGTCACGTTGCGCGGCCACGACCGGCCGGTGCGGTGCGTGGCCGTCGATCCCGCGGGCGATCGCATCTTGACCGGCGCCGAAGACGGCTCGCTGCGGATCTGGGACCGCCGGTCGCGCGAGGCGCAGGGACAGGCCCGAACGCGGATCGAGGCCCAAGCCGAACCCGCGGAACACCTGGCGGGCACACTCATGGCTGCAGGGGACCCGTCCGCGGCGGTCGCGGCGATCGACCGCGACCTCGGTATCGATCCCGCGCTTCGACACGCGGTGCTCAACGCGATCCTCCGTCGGACGGCGACCCCAGCCGCCGCCGACTGAGGCCGGATGGGCGGCGGATGGCCCGGCATCGGGCTGCGAGGCAGGCGCCCCCAGCGCTCCTGTCGTACGCTGAGGGCATGCCTCTCGACCAAATGGCGGGCCAACTTGCAGGATGGTTCCCGGCGGTCGTCTTTCCGACGGCCAGCTTCCTTCAACTCGTCGCCATCCTTCGGAGGCGGAGCGCCCAAGGCGTGTCGATCGCGAGCTGGGTGCTCTTCGCCTTGGCGAACGTCTGCCTGTACGCGTACATCGGTCGTTACGCCGAACCGCAGGCAATCCTGAGCGGTCTCGGCACCGCAACGGTGAACGTCGCGGTGGTCGTCGCGGCGTTGCGGTTTCGGCGGAACGCGACCGCTCCGTGAACGGCGCACGGTGTGCGTGCTCGAGCCCCACCGGCCTCGGCGCACGCGGACCCGTGCGCGTCACCGGTGCAGATGACGTGCACCCGTCCCCTGAAGTACTCCTGTCGGCACCGAACTTCGCCTTCCGTTCGCCGTGTGAAGATTCGGAAGGATGGGAAGTTTGGGAGTCGGAACTCGCCGCTTCTGCCGTACTTTGGTCATGATGCGAGCGAACAACCGGAACACCTGGGTTTGCACCCGCGCGCGGCCGCATCTCCCCCTGGCTGCCGCGGCCATGCTCGTCCCGACCGCGGCGGTCGTCGGCCCGGTCCAGGCCGCCTGCGCGTACGAGGTGATCCAGCTCTTCCATGTGCCCGACTGCGGATCGGTGAACATCCGGGGCATGGCCAACGTCGCCGGCCACGTGACCGGGGAATGGACGTGCGGGCTCGGCGACCAGCGCGCGTTCTACTGCGACATGGACGACGGGCTGTTCCACGACCTCGGCATCGGCGCCGGGAGCTGGGGCCTCCGGGTGAACGACCTCGCGGAGGTGAGCGGCCAGACCGACGCCGTTCCGGTCGTCTGGTTCCAGGGCAAGCCGGTGACGTTCGAGATG
>JAGQOG010000441.1 GCA_020427695.1 Phycisphaerales bacterium | reverse complement strand
TCGGGGGAGCGGATCCTGCGTTGGTCACGGCGGAACCGCGGCGGCGCGGCGGCGATCGTCATCGCTGGCCTGGGCCTTGCGGCGGTGCTCGTCCTCCTCGTCCTCCTCCTTCAGGAAAGCGGGCGGAGAAACCACGATCTGCGGGAGTCGGTGCGAGCGACCTTGGCGGCCGTTCCGAGGCTGCGCAACATCGCTGGTGCTTCCAGGGCGATGGACGAGCTCTTGCCGACCGCACTGAGGCAGTCGAAGACTCTTCTCCGCGCGACGCCGAATGACCTCGACCTGCTCCGAACCCGAGCCGAGCTCCTGGAGGCCGCCTCTCTGACACCAATGGTGGAGGGGCGCGTCGACGATGCGGCACCGCTTCGCATCGAGGCGATGGGTGTGAGGGAGCGGATGGCGCGGCTCTCCGATCCGGAGTCGATCGACGACAGGCTTTCACGCTCGATCACGATGGTGCTCCTCGGCGACGTCGCGAAGGCCCGCGGCGAGCTGGAGTCGGCCGATCGCGCTTTCTCGTATGCGCAAGAGGTTCAGGCGGAAGTTGCCGACGCCCATCCCGAGGTTCGGCGGGCACGACTGCTGCTCATCGAAAGCCGCTGGCGGCGATCGGTCCTCGCGTTCGTTCTGGGACGCGATGCCGAGGCGGAGGCACAGCTCGAGGGGATGATCACGGCAATCCGCAGCGAACTCGCGGCGACGCCGGACGATCCGGCGCTACTCGAGTACCAGTGGCGGAACATGCTCCAGCAGGCGATGCGGCTCGAGTTGGGCCGACGGTATGTCGAGGCCGCTTCACTCACGCTGGCCACGCTCGAGAGCGCCCGCCATGCGCTCCCCGACCGACCCGGCGATCGGGAGCTCTTGCTCTCGATCTGCAGGATGGCCCACGGTGCGGCCCAGCGATTTCGGCTCGGCGGCAACCTTGGCCAGGCTCGATCGGTGCTCGAAGTCGGTCGGTCGCTCGTCGATGCGCTCGAGCGTGCGGATCCCGCGAACGTCCAGGTCGATGCGATCCGAATCGAACGAGCGTCGCAGGAGATCCAGCTCGCCTGGATGGAACGCGACCTTGTCGGCACTATGAGCGCGCTGGCGAGAAGCGAGCGGCTCGCACGACGATTGCGATCGCGCGATCCTCGCGACCTGCTCTGGCAGCAGTACCTCGACCACCTCGGCGGGCTGCGCCGGGAGATCGAGGCGATCGAACGGGCTCCGGCGCTGCGCTACCTGATGCCTCGTTGGTGCGGAGCGTTGCGTGCATCGGCAGGACCCAACGGCGAGCTCTGACCTCGCTCACCTCGACGCTGCAGGCGGGCCGCCCGAAGTGTCTCCAGCCGCCGGCTGCCCTTCCGGCACCGCGTTCGTCGCCATTACCGGCGCGCCGGGATACAGCCGCTCGTTCCCTTCCACGACGACCAGGTCGCCCGGGCGCAGCTGGCGACTCGAGACCGCGGCCCGGTCGCCGAACTCGAAGAGCACGTCGAGCGATGCGGATGCGGCCGCCCCCGGGCCTTCCGGGCCGCCGCGGACCACGTAGACGAACGTTCCCGTGGGCCCGCGCATGATGGCGTCGCGGGCGACGGTCAGGCGCGGCTGCACTTGGCTCGTCGGCACCCATGCCGTCAACGACATGCCGGGCTTGAAGATGCCCTGGTCGGGCAGGACGGCGACGATCGGAAACGTGCGCGATGCGCGATCCACGACGGGCACGGTGCGGACGTTCTTCAGCTCGACCATCTCGCCCGTGGCGTCGATCCGCGCCCGCACCGCGCCGGCGCGGGCGCCATCGTCCTTGTCGCCCGCGGCGTTCACGAGGGCGACCAGCGCCGCGGCGTTCTCCTGGGGAATGTCGATCCAGGCCTCGACCGATCCGGTCGAAACGAGGTCGACGATCGTGTCGCCTTCGGCCACCCATGCGCCGACTTCCGGCGTCACCGCCACCACCACGCCGTCGAACGGCGACTTGATCACCATGTCGTCGAGGCGAGCCTGAAGCAGGCCGGCCCGCGCCTTCGCCACCATGATCGACACCGTCGCCTGCGCCAGGCGTGCCTTGGCGGCGGAGACCTCCGACGCCGCGTCGGCAAGCTCCTTGGGATTCGCGGCGCTGCGCTGGGATGCGTCGAGCAGGGCGTCGTAGTCGGTCTGCGCCTGCACCAGCAGCGTCTCCCGCTCCTCGCGCTGAGCCTCGGCGAGTTCGACCGCGGCGTTCGCCTCCGCGACGAGGTACGTGAGCCGGTCGCCGTCGAGGCGGCACAGCACGTCGCCCGCCTTCACCCGGTCGCCTTCCCGCGCCGGCATCGCGATGACGATGCCGCCTTCCCGCGTGGCCACGAGCGTGCGCTGAACGGCCCGCAACTCGCCCGTCACCCGCCGCTGGTCCTGCACTGGTTCCTCGCGCACGGCATCGACACGAACCGGCGCGGGAGGCGGGCCCTGGGCGAGCGCCGGTCGGGCCGCCGCCACGGCGGCGACGATCCAGAGCATCGCCGGGATCAAGGCAAGGCCGACTCGAACATGGGATTCGGCGCAACGAGACGACACGGTTCTTCGGAGCACTTGGAGCCTTCTCGAAGGGGCGGAGGCGAACACGGGCGACGGGAGAGCAAGTGTAGCGGTGGACGGAACTTCGCGGTGGCCAGCACCATCGACCCCGGGGCGCGCGGGAGAAACCCGGCGAATGTGTGGATTGAAATCCCGATAGGGGGTTGCATCGGGGCCCGGGACGAACAGAATGGAGTCGGGATGCCGGTTCGGGCAGTGGGGCCCGTTGTGTCGCACGGGACCGGCCCCATCCTGAGCTGGCGTGGGGGATCTTCATGCTCGACATTCGACGCGTGACGCGCACGAGCGCGATCGTTGTGGCCGGATCGCTGGCGCTCGTTCCGCTGTCCGCCTACGGTCAGGGCGCCGCGCCGCCGCGCGTGGTCGCGGTCGAGCCGGCCCCGAAGCTCGGCATCGCGGACCAGGTCGGGCTCGAGACGCTTGCGATCCAGTTCAGCGCACCCGTCACGATTCCGGCGGGAGCCGTCACGGTCTGGACCGTGGCTCAGGGCACCGTACCGGCTTTCGGCAGCAGCTACGACGTCTCGACGAGCGTACTCACGCTCGAGTTCGATCCACCAGTCGCCAACGATCTGGTCACGATCGTGCTCGACTACGCGATCACCGGCTTGAACGGTCTTCCGCTCGACGGCGAGATCGTCGATCCAGCGGCCGCCGCCCTCCCAAGCGGAGACGGCCAACCCGGCGGCCAGGCTGTCTTCCGCATCAATGTTCTCCAAGGCGATGCCAACCGCGACGGCATCGTGGACGACCTCGACGGCAAGCGCGTCGCACAGGCCCTCGGCACCTGCGCCGGCGACGGCACCTTCGACGCCCCGGCCGACCTCAACCGGGACGGCTGCGTCAACGTCCTCGACGTCGCCATCTGGCAGAACGGCGTCGGACTCGTGCTCCCGAAGACCGACGGCACGGCGCCGACAATCACCTCTCGTGACCCCACGGCGGGGACAGAGATCCGGGCGGAGAGCTTCGAGCTCGTGACAGTGGTGCTTTCGGAACCGCTATCCCCAGGACTTGTCGATCCCCGTACGCTCTTTTCGCTGCGTACGGATGGGGTGGTGCAGCCCGCGACGAACGTGGTGTCGAACATCGATCCGAACACAGGCGCCACAACTCTCTCCTACGAGTTCTCGCCGGCACTCGAGGTGGGTGGCCTTCATCGTCTCCAACTCTCCAATGCAGTGGCGGACGCGAGCGGCGAGCTCCTGTCGCCGCTCACCCAGCGGATCTGGAACGTCACGCTCGACAACCTCCCGACGCCGATCGCCTTCACCTCGCCCTTCGACGGCGAGCAGGACGTGGCCCTCACCCGCGAGACCGTCGTCCACTTCAAGCACCCCATCGCCAGCCAGGGCATCGACGACCAGCACTTCTTCGCCACCTTCGCCGGCCAGCCCCTTCCCGTCCTCCGCGTCCGCTCGAGCGACG
>JAGQOG010000039.1 GCA_020427695.1 Phycisphaerales bacterium | reverse complement strand
TGTCCTTCCCCGCTGCGTCGTGCTCCTCGCGCAGGGCGTGGAAGCGGAAGTCCTCGAGTTCCTGGGCCTTCTGCCTGGAGTACGCGATGTACTCCTCGAGCACGCCGTTGGCGAGCACGTGTGCGTCCTCCGGCGAGGCCGTGTCCACGTGAATGTCGAGCAGGTCCGTATCGCCCTCCTGCTCCACCTCGATGGCCGAGGCGAGCCGCTCCAGGTTGTTCGGCGCCGGCGACCCGAGCATCGTCTTCAACGACCGCTCCGTCTGGTGGTACCACCGCGTGGCCTGCACGTCCGGACGTTCGAGCACGGCCTGCAGCACCGTCGCGTTCGTGATCGTCGCCACCTGCGTCGCGAAGTAGAGCGGGTAGTAGCGGCCCGTGCCGGGATCATCCACCTCCTGCATGATGTGGATATCCTCCGGGGCCACGCGCACGACCGCGGTCGCGCGATAGTCGGGCTTGACCACGAGCCAGATGGTCGGCAGCGCGATCAGCGTGATCGCCAGGAAAATCCCCAGGATCATCCACTTGGCGCGGTAGAGGTTGGCCAGCGTGGCGCGCAGCGCGTGGGCGCCCTCGTCGCCCTCCGCCGGGGCCACGCCCGCCATCGGCCGCCCCAAGGCGCCGCCGGCCGGCCGGGCCACGATCGCGCCCGCCGGTTCAACATAATCCTGGGTGTGTTCGGATGGGTCGTACACTGGGAGACTCCCTCTCTGTCGGCGCACTCACACCGCAACCTCGGCAGGCTTCTCCCCCACACCTGACCTGGCGTCCTACCTGACCTGGCGTCTGCGTGGATTATCGACGCCGCCCGGACCGGCGGCGACCGGATCTCAGTTTTGATCCGCCTGGGCGCGGCTGCCGAGCCACCCGCTCACCCGGCTCAGCCATTTGCGGCGGCGCCGCGGCGTCAGACAGACCGTCTCGCGAACCACCAGGTTCGGATCGAGCTTGGTCCCCTCAGCCAGCACGCACTGATCCACGTTGGTGTTCGCGCCCACCACGCAACGATCCCATACGGCGGACCGGCTCACCACGGCCCCCGCCGACACGCGTGCGCCGGCCCCGATGGTGCTGGGTCCGATCACGAGCACGTCCGGGCCGATCCACGCGTTGGGCCCGACGATGACCGGACCGACGAAGCGGGCGGTCGGATCGACGTGGGCGGAGGCATCCACCCAGGCGTCGCCGATGCGCTTGCCCCCGTCCGGCAGGCGGTTCTCACCGAAGCCGCGCTCGGTGGCCCACATGTTCACGCCGAGATACGAAGCCGCGTCGGTCACCCGCACCGATTGCGCCTTGCCGGCGCTGTACGGCACCACGCGAGCGCCCCGCCGAGAGAGCGCCGGGATCAGCGATTCCTTGATATCCTGGTATCCGGTCGCGGGCACGTCGTTGAGCACCGCGCGCGTGAACACGTAGATGCCGACGGGCTCATGACCGGCGGAGGTCTCGTTCACCACCAGCGTGACCGCCGCCTGCGTGGCCACATGCCGGTCGATCAGGTCGTGCAGATCGACGCGCGGAATCATGGTCCCGTCGACGACGACGAGCAGTTCGGCGTCCTGCTGCTGCCACGCGGCGTCGCGGACGCAACCGGCGGGTCCGCGTGGCATGACGTCTTCAAAGTAATCGAGTTGAATGCCCAGGGATTCACCGCCGCCGAGCCGGCGGTACAGGGCTGCAGTATCACTGTTCGCACAGATCGTTGCCTTGTGGATTCCCGAATCGCGAATCCACGCCAGCGCGTGCGTGATCAGCGGGCGGGCCGCCACCGGCATGAGCGGACGGCAGACCGTCTGCTCCAACTGGCAGTCACCCCAAGCGTTGACGCCCGCCAGCACGATGCCGCGAACCGTCACGCCCCGCGTATTGTCCGTTTCCCCAATGTGCTCGGCCGCAACGTCCGGTGCCCCAGTGGCTCCGAGCGCGGCTGCTTCCTCGAGCAT
>JAGQOG010000440.1 GCA_020427695.1 Phycisphaerales bacterium | reverse complement strand
TTGCGGCGGAGCAACGACGATCTCCTGCGTCGCAACGCAACCGACGCGTTGACGGGAGCGGCCAATCGCGCCACCTTCGACACCACGCTGGCGGACGCGTTTCAGGAGGCCGCCTCGGGCAAGCGCCCGCTGGGCGTTCTGTTCATCGACTTGGATCGATTCAAGCGGATCAACGACACCCTCGGACACCAGGCGGGCGATGCGGTCCTGATCGAGCTGGTCAAGCGAGCGACGCGCGTGATCGGCGAGCACGGCACGGTCGCCCGCTACGGTGGCGAGGAGTTCGCCGTCATCCTTCCCGACCTGGACCTGAGGGCGGCGGTCGAGATCGCCGAGCGTCTTCGCGCCGCGGTGGCCGAGTCGCCGTTCGCACTGCGTCGCGCCGACGATCCCGCGTCCTCGGTTCCCGTGACCGCGAGCATCGGGGTCGCGTGCGTCGACGATGCGTCGCGCCACCTCTTCACCGATCCGGCACGACTGGTGCATGCCGCGGACAAGGCGGTGTACGCCGCCAAGCACGCGGGGCGGAACTGCGTTCGCGTGTTTGCGGTCAA
This sequence comes from Phycisphaerales bacterium, assembly GCA_020427695.1. Classification (GTDB taxonomy): domain Bacteria; phylum Planctomycetota; class Phycisphaerae; order Phycisphaerales; family SM1A02; genus JAGQOG01. The sequence continues at coordinate 3,926 of JAGQOG010000440.1, read as the reverse complement.
GGTGGTCGCCAAGGCCTCCGGTGCGTCGTTGTCGTCGTCCCCCCGCACGCGGGAGGAGGATGTCGCCCAGACCGTCCCCGGTGACGCCCCGGCGTCGGTCGCCACGAATCGCGAGTTGCCGGCGGGAGCGCCCTCGTCCACGTCTTCCTCAACCGCGCCCATTCGAACGGTGCTCCTGGTCGAGGACGATCCGTTGGTCGTCGCGTTGGTGCGGTCGGCGTTCGAACGGGAGGGGGATGGTCGGGTCCTGGTGGCCAGCAGTGGCGAGGAGGCGATCACCATGCTGGCTGGAGAGGCTCCGGGTCCGGACCTGGTCATGGCCGACCTTCACCTGCCCGGGATGTCGGGAACCGAATTGGCGAGCTCGCTGCGCGAAGCGCCCGGCGTAGCCCGTGTTCCCGTGGTCGTGATCAGTGCCGACGAGGCTCCGGAATTGGCCGAGCAGGCCCAGCAGGCGGGGGCCAGCGCCTTCCTGCCCAAGAGCCAGCTCTGCGACAATCCGCGGCAGCGGATCCTCGACCTGTGTTGCCGGTGGTGCACGTCGCGGAAAGTGGCGTAAAGGCTGTCCCGCGAGCCGTTCGAACGGCGAATCTTTCTTGCACCAGACCCGGCACGCCCAGCCCTATCGTCTGGAAGCGGTCGGCGCAGGTCGGGGATCTTGGGTCCCCGCTGCGCCGCCGCTTCAACCCCGACTGCGGGCCGAGCCCGCACCTGCGACCAATTCGGGATCGCCACTCCCTACCGTCTCGGAGAACGTCCATGTTCAGGCCTGACTCCTACCGCCGATTCGCCGTTCTTGCGACCATGAGCTTCGCTGCCGCCGTGACCGTACCGGCATGGATGGCGATCCCCGCCCACGCCCAAGCGCAAGGCGATGCCGCTGGGCCCGGGCAATCCGCGAACGGTCAGGATGGACAAGACGGCCAACGGGGTGGCCAAAGGGGCGGCCAGCGCGGTCCCGGAGGCGGTCGGTTCGGCGGTGGTCCCGGCGGTCCCGGCGGCATGTTTGGTCCGGGAGGCGGCGGTCCGGGCGGCGGGGGCCCCGGGCGGTTCCGCGGCATGGGTGGCATGGGTGGCATGGGCGACCTCCTGCAGCCCGATTTCCTTCGTCGCGACGTTGCGATCTTCGACAGCGGCCTGGCGCTGCGAGACAACCAGAGGGCCATCCTGGAAGTCCTGTACATGGACTACAACGACAGCTTCCAGAAGGGTGTCGAGCCTGTGAACGCCCTCATGCAGGACGCGGGGCCCCGGATCTTCCGGAGCTTCATGTCGCCCGAGATGCGCGACACCTTCCGCTCCGCGATGGAGGGTGCCCAGGAGGAGATCCAGGCCCTTCGCGAGCGGCAGGGAGACGTGGATCAGGCGACGATCGAAGAGCTGATGGCCAAGCGCATGCAGGCCGCGACAGAGGAGGCCCAGCGCATCCGCCGCGAGAGCGGACAGGACGCCGAGGCCAAGGCCGCGATGGCCGAGCTTTCCGACGGCATGGAGAAGTGGCGGGCGGAGAAGGCAGCACTCCGCGAGGCTTTCCTTTCGGGCGTGAAGCTCCAGCTCGACGACGAGCAGAAGCAGATGTGGCCGGCCTTCGAGCGGCAATTGGTGCGGGAGAAATCGCTTCCGAAGGGTCGTCTCTCCGGCGAATCGGTTGACCTCTTCCAGGTCCTGAAGCAGATCGGCGTGCCGACCGATGCGACCACCGAGCTGGCGGCGCTGATGGAGAACTACGAGATCCGCCTGGTGGACGCCCTCAACGCTCGCGACACGTACATCTCCCAGTCGGAGCCCAAGCTGTTCAAGGCCCTCCAGTCGATGGACATGTCCGGCGGCCTCAACATCGTGGAGAAGCAAACCGACCTTCGCGTTCGGGTGCGGGACGTGAACGAGGAGTTCCGCGTCGCGATCGCGGCGTCGCTTCCCGAAGAGCAGGGCGCATCGTTCACGAACGCCGCCATGGAGAGCGGCTTCGAGCGGGTGTTCCGGACGACCTCGGCCCAGCGGGCGTTCGAGCAGGCGAAGTCGATCGAGGAGCTCTCGCCGGAAACGCTGGAGGCGATCGTGGCCTTGGAGAGCGCGTACGTGGCCGAGTTGACGACGCTTCGCGACCGGGTCATCGCCACCACCAAGAAGGAGGAGCCGAAGGAGCTCGTGCGTCAGGCTGAGCGGATCGCCGGATTCATGTCCGGCAATTTCCAGCAGCGCGGCCAGGATCCGATCCGAACCGCCATGCGGGAACAGCGCGATCTCAGCGACAAGTACCTCGATCGGTTGGCGAGCCTGCTTTCGCCCGAGCAGTACCAAGGCCTTTCCGCGGCCACCCAGCGCCGCGGCTTCGGCGGCGGTTTCGAGAACCTGCCCGAAGACATGCGAAACCGGATCCTGGAACGCGTCGACACCAACGGCAACGGCCAGATCGATCCCGACGAAGAGGAGCAGGCCCGCCAGATGTTCCGCGGCGGCCGCGGCGGTCGTGGCGGTCGCGGCGGGAACCAGCAAGGCGACGGCGGCGGCCCGCCGGTGTGATGTGGCGATGACCGGGTGCCACGGCCATCCTGGCCGTGCCGACACCTGTGCCTCGCGGGCACGGCCGACACGGCCGTGGGGCACCCGACCGGCGCTGACGATGGTGTTGGGTGCCACGGCCATCCTGGCCGTGCCGACACCTGTGCCTCGAGCGCACGGCCGATACGGCCGTGGTACCCGACGGGCGCGGAAGACAATGACCGGGTGCCACGGCCATCCTGGCCGTGCCGCGCATCCGTTGGCGTCGGCTTCGAATCAGGCCCTGCGCACTGGCTGCTCGCACACCCGGGCAGCCAGTGGCACACACCAACCGGCGCCACGGTTCCGATGACGAGACCCCCGATGCCTTGGTGCCTCGCCGTCCCCGTGTCACCCGGCGAACTGCGAGAACATCGGCGTGCTCAGGTAGCGCTCGCCGAAGCTGCACATGATCGTGACGATCGTCTTGCCCTTGTTCTCAGGACGGGCCGCCACGCGTGCGGCAGCGCAGGCGTTCGCGCCCGAACTGATGCCGCCGAAGATGCCCTCCTCGCGGGCCAGGCGCCGTGCCCACTCGTAGGCGTCGTCGTTGGAGACGAGCTCGATGCCGTTCACGAGGCTCGTGTCGAGGTTGCGCGGCACGAAACCGGCGCCGATGCCTTGGATCTTGTGCGGGGCGGGGCGACCGCCGGAGATGACCGGCGACGCTTCGGGCTCCACCGCGATCGCCTGAAACGACGGCTTGTGGGCGCGGATGCAGCGGGTGACGCCGGTGATCGTCCCGCCGGTGCCGACGCCGGCCACGATCATGTCCACTCTTCCGCCGGTGTCGGCCCAGATCTCGGGACCCGTGGTGCGTTCGTGGATGGCCGGATTGGCCGGGTTCTCGAACTGCTGAGGCATCCACGAGTTCGGCGTGCTCTCCACCAATTCGGTGGCACGGCGAATGGCGCCGGGCATGCCTTCGGAGGCCGGGGTGAGCACGAGGTTGGCCCCCATGGCCCGAAGCAGGACGCGCCGCTCCATGCTCATCGACTCCGGCATGGCCAAGGTGAGGCGGTAGCCGCGGGCGGCACAGACGAATGCCAAGGCGATACCGGTATTGCCCGAAGTCGGCTCGATGATGTGCGTGTCCGGACGGATGACGCCGTCCTTCTCCGCCGCCTCGATCATGGCCAGGGCGATGCGGTCCTTCACGCTCGCCATCGGGTTGAAGAACTCGCACTTGGCGTACACCGACGCGTGGTCGGGAGGCACGAGCTTCGTGAGCCGGACCATCGGGGTGTTGAACGTCGTATCGACGATCGAGGTGTAGGTGCGACCGTGGGGCATGATGGCTCTCCCGGACCAGCCTTTGCGCGAAGGAATGGCGCCGGCGGAGTGTAGCAGGCCCCAACGAACAGCCGGCGGGGCCCCGTTTGGGG
>JAGQOG010000439.1 GCA_020427695.1 Phycisphaerales bacterium | reverse complement strand
TTCCGTCCCGTGGCGGTCGCTTCCCCACGCGCGACCGGGGTCGCAGGTCAACTGCCCCAAGCGGCGAGCAGCAGGCCCAGGTCGGCGCCGTTCACGGTGCCGTCGTTGTTGAGATCGGCCGGGCAGTACACGCCCTGCTCGCAGTCGCCCCACGCCGCGAGGAGGAGCCCAAGGTCGGCGCCGTCCACATGCTCGTCGCCGTTGAAGTCCGGCGGAATGGGCAGAAGGAGCGAGTGGATCCGCTCGGCACGGTAGATGAGGTAGTCGGGGAACGCGGTGGGGGTCTCCAGCGACCAGGCGACGGTCTTGTCCGGCGCCACCTCGAAGATCTGGGAGGTGATCCCGCCGACGACGAGGGTGTTGCCGCCGGGAAGGCGGTCGCAGTCGCCGACCGCGAAGTTGTACAGCGGAAGCGTCCACTCCCACACGATCTCCGCGCTCGTCGGCGGATCGCCGGTGAACGCCAGCTCGATCGCCTTGCTCATGCCGGTCTCATTGGTCTGGTCGATGTGGTCGCGCCGGTTGCCGTTGTCGAAGAGCATCATGTGGCCGTTCGGCAGGAGCTGCGGCGCGTGCTGGAACGAGAACAGGTTGTCGCCGAAGTCGGCATCGCCGCTCTGCATCTCGAAGCCCATCATGTACACCACGTTCCCGGTGGCGTAGTCGATGCGGGTCACGCGGCTGAGGTGGCGGGCGGAGTGGTAGACGCTGTTGTCGAGCGGGTTGTAGACCACGGCGTTGCTGTGCGTCCAGTCGCCGGTGCCGGTGGTCACGTCGTAGTCGTCGGTCGAGAAGTTGTCGAACTCGTTCCACTCCCAGGCCACTTCGTTCGTCACGTGGTCGAACTCGATGATGCGGTTTCCGTTGTAGGTGGTCGTGCCGCCACCGGGCAGCGGGACCTCCTGGAACTCGTGCACCAGGGCGAGGTAGTTCCCGTTGGGCATCGGCGACACCTCGTGGTGCACGTTGTAGCCGTCGGGCGACTGCCAAACGACGTCGTTCTCGAGGGTGGCCTCGATGCCGTGGCCGTTGCTCTCGTAGAGCACGTGCCCGTTCGGTAGCAGGCGCAGGTCGCCAACACCGGCGGGAATGTTCACCGCCCAGACCGGAGTGCCGATCGCGTCCACTGCCACCGCCAGTCCACCGACGAAGAGCCCGGCCGGGGAGCGCAGGTTGAACATGGTCAAGCCGGGCTCGATCGGATAGCCCTTGGTGGTCGAGATGTTCACATCTGGGAATCCCGCGGGCAAAGCGGCGACCTCGAAGTGGCGGGTGGGTCCCCAAGGCATGGGTCGGCGACCGATGCCGCGGGCGCGCCAGGCGTACTCGGTACCGAAGGACAGTCCCTCGGTCACGATCGTCCGGGGCATCGCGGCCGGCACCGTGGCGCTCACCACGGGCTTCGCACCGGCGAACGGGTCGCCCGAGCCATCGTCGACCACGACCACGAGCTCGTACGACTCGGCGCCGTCGACGGGGAGCCACTGGAACATGACGTGCGTGCGGTTGAGCACCTCGGACGGACGGGGCAGCGTGGTCTGCCCGGTGGCGGCGACCGTGGTGCAGGCAGCGATGACGACAGCAAAGGCCATTCGAAGGGGCTTCATCCTTCTCTTCTCCGATGTGGTTCGATTGGGTGGATCGGGTGTCGACGCGGATGCGAACGAATGTGGGGACATCCGCGCGACCTCACGATTGTGGAGGCACTTCCGCTCCAACGCAAGGTCTTTCCGAGACTTCCGACGATGCGCGGGCGAGCCGACCGCGGATCTGCGATGGGCTCGGCAGTGCCGTGTGCGGGCGGTCTTACCGGACCGAACGGTCAACGCGGACGATTCGCGAGAATCTGGGCGAAGCGCCACGCCTCGTGGAATCCGTTGTACAGGGGAACGGGTGCAACTCGGACCACGTTCGGCTCTCGGAAGTCGCAAACCACGCCGTGCGCCTCCAGGGCCTTGAATCGCTCGCGGGGCGCCGATCCGTCGCGCGGCACCACCAGGATGGAGAGCTGGCATCCGCGGGCGCCGGGATCCGAAGGCGTGATGATTCGACAGTCGTCGGGCATCCATTCGCGGAGCAGGAACTCGAGATAGCCGGTCAGCACGCGGCTCTTCGCTCGAAGAGCCTCCATGCCGACGGCGTCGAAGAGGTCCAGCGACGCCCGCAGCGGGGCCATGGCGAGGATCGGCGGATTGCTGCACTGCCATCCGTCGGCCCCCGAACGCGGCGTGAAGTCGGGGATCAAGTGCATCTTGAAGCGGGTGTCGGGATCGTTGCCCCACCATCCGGCGAAGCGGGGAACGCTCGGGTCGCGTCCGTGCCGCTCGTGCACGAAACAGCCCGCGATGGCGCCCGGGCCGCTGTTGAGGTACTTGTACGAACACCAGCAGGCGAAGTCGACGTTCCAGTCGTGCAGCCGCAGGGGGACGTTTCCGGCCGCGTGGGCGAGATCGAATCCCACCGTGCAGCCGTGGGCTTGCGCAACACGGGTGATGCGTTCCATGTCGAGCACCTGCCCGGTGAAGAAGTTCACGCCGCCAAGCATGACCAGGGCGATCGACTCGCCTTGGGTCGCCAGGGTCGATTCGATGTCGTCGGTTCGCAGCGTGTCCTCGCCCACCCGGGGCCGAAGCAGAAGAAGCGCCTCCGCCGGGTCGAGCCCGCGGGCGGCCAGATGCGACTTGACGGCGTAGGTGTCGGAGGGGAACGCGCCGTCCTCGATCAGGATGCGGAAGCGGTCCTTCGTCGGTCGGAAGAAGCTCACCATCATCAGATGCAGGTTGACGGTGAGGGAGTTCATCATCACGACTTCCCCCGGCACGGCACCGACGAGCCTCGCACCCGACTCGCGGAACACCTCGTGGTACGAGTACCAAGGCGTCCGGGCCTGGAAGTGTCCTTCGACGCCCAGTCGCGCCCAGTCCTCGAGCTCCCGCTCCACCATTGTCCGGGCGGCGCGAGGCTCGAGCCCGAGCGAGTTGCCGCAGAGGTAGATGGCGGGCCCGCCGTCCACGGCCTGCGGAAGGTGGAAGGCCTCGCGCTGCGAAGCGAGAGGATCGATGGCGTCGAGATGTCGGGCAAACGCCTCCTCGGCGGAGAATGCGGCGACGTTCGTGTCGGCGAAGGTGTCGGGCGCGGTCATGTCCGCATGGTACGACGGCGCGAGCGCTCCGAATCGCCGTCAGCAGCCCGCGGTCGAGCGGACCGCCCGGGCAATGACGGCCTGGATGGTCCGAAGCTCGAACGGCTTCGCCACGACATCGAAGGCGCCCGCTTGCCGACCAGCCGCTGCCGTCCCTCGCGAGGCGTAGGCGGTGACCAGCACCACCGGAAGGGTCGGGTCGGCCGAGTGGGCCGCCGCCACCACCTCGAGACCCGTGCCATCGCGAAGCCGGTGGTCCGTCAAGACGAGGTCGAAGTGCCAGCGTTCGAGTGCGGCTTGGGCCTCCTCGACGGTCTCCGCCTCGATCGCATCGTGTCCGTCGATGGCCACCATGAGCGAGAGGATCCGCCGCAGTGCGGGCTCGTCGTCGATCACCAGGATGCGTCCCATCGTACTGCTCCGTGACTCGCGCATCCGCACCGACCCGCCGTTCGCGTCAGCCCGTCCGAACCACCGCCTGTCGTTCGATGCCCAGGAAGTCCATCGCGGTTCCGCCGAGGAGCAGGCTGCGTTGTTCCTGGCTGAGCCCCTTCGTGGCGCGGATCAGCGCTCCTGGCTCGTGCTCGCCGAGCGGGAAGGGATAGTCGCTTCCCAGCGCCACGCGATCCGCGCCGAACAGGTCCACGAGGTATCGCAACGCCGACTCGTCGTGGACCAGCGAGTCCAGGTACATCCGGCGGAGGTACGACCGGGGATCGTGCGGATTGTCCACGGCGCACAGGTCCGGCCGAACGCGCCAGCCGTGTTGGATTCGTCCGATCGTGAAGGGGAACGATCCTCCGCCGTGGGCGAAGCACACCTTCAGGTTCGGCAGTCGCTCGAGCACGCCGCCGAAGATCATGGCGCAGATCGCCAGCGCGGTCTCCGCCGGCATGCCGACCAGCCACGGAAGCCAGTACTTCGGCATCCGCTCCCTGCCCATCATGTCCCACGGATGCACGAAGACCGCCGCGCCGAGGTCGGCGGCCGCCTCGAACACCGGAAAGAGCGAAGCATCGTCGAGGTTGCGGATGCCGTCCGGCGCATCGACGTGGCTGCCGATCTCGATGCCGCGCAGGCCAAGCTCCCCCACGCAGCGCTCGAGTTCGCGCACGGCAAGATCGGCATCCTGCATCGGCACCGTGCCGAGGCCTTCGAATCGGCCGGGGAAGTCGCGCACCACGCCTGCGATGTGGTCGTTGAGCAGGCGGGACAGGTCGTGACCGTCCTCCGGCTTGGCCCAGTAGGAGAACATGACCGGCACCGTCGAAAGCACCTGCGTGTCGACTCGAGCCGCGTCGCAATCGCGTCGCCGCACCTCCGGATCCCAGCAGTTGGCCTCGATCTCCCGGAAGAAGCGGCCATCGATCATCATTCGGGCCCGGCAGTTGGCACACGGCTCGAGGTTCACGAACCCGCCGTAGCCGTAGCGCTCGCGCAGGTCGGGCCAACGCTCCGGCAGGATGTGGGTGTGGAGATCGATGACCGGATGTGGTGCCATGACTGCCCGTGGAGGAGGGTGGGACGATCGAGTTCGGCCGATGATAAACGCACCGCGACGGTGGTCCTGCACCGTTTGCGGACGCGCACAATGACGACCGGGTGTCAGCGGGGCCCGCAAGTGCCCATGGTGGCCGATTGTGTCGGGATCCGAGGGGACGAACAATCCAGGTGGAGATCCCGGTCGCCGGCGAGCATGGCGGCCCGCGGATCGACCGCTCGCGCGGGAGGCCCTCCCGGGGGATCCGGCGTTTGGGACAGGAAAGGGGCGAAGGGACGTCGTTGTCAGCCATGGACTCGCCGCTCATCCGAGGCGGCGTCGAAGCTGGACCGCTCGACGTTCCCTTCGTCCCTCTGTTCCTTCTCCTAGAAGACGCACGGTCCCCAGTTGCCGAGCAGGATGCCCAGATCGGCACCGTTCACCACGTCGTCGCCGTTGAGGTCGAGGTTGGTGTTCGGTCCCCAGCCGCCGAGGAGGATGCCCAGATCGGCACCGTTGACGACGCCGTCGGCGTTGTAGTCCCCAAGGCACTTGGGCAGCTTCTGCTGGATCCCGACGGACGAGACCGCCTCGGGGACTCCGTTGCCGTCGGAATCCCATTTGAAGAGCACGTCGTAGAGCCGGAACGCATCGGGATTGCCGACGGCCGGCTCGCCGTCGCTGTCGTTCGGGCCGATGTCGAAGAACACGTCGAAGAAGGAGTCCACGCTGTGCCCGGGCATGACCGAGAGCGTGCCGATGACCGGCTCGCCAGGCGGCAGGCCGTTGAGACGGATGTTCGGCGCCGCCAGGTTCTCGTCCATCGGATCGGTTGGTACCGCGATCACCTCGAAGTCGAGCATCCCGCTCGCATCGTCTTCGTTCGTGACGTGGAAGCCGACCACGCCGCCGAGCGGATCGGGAATGGGCGTGAAGATCTCGATCGGGTCGATGAACCACTTCTTCTTGATGTAGATCGAGCCCGAGCAGCAGAACACCTTGCCCGTCTGGACGTTGGTCACGCACAGCTCGAAGCAGCCATGCGAACCCGGCGCCGCGCCGGTCGGGCACTGGACGCTGACGGTGGTGGTGACGCACTGGCCCGCGGGCACGAACATCGAGCCGGAGTTCGGCGTGATCGTGCCCGGCGTGATGTTGCACAGCGTATTCGGCACGCCGGTGATCGGCGTCATGGTCCAGGTGTAGTTCTGGCCAACGCCCGCGAAGTTGCAGATCGTGACGGCCGCGGTGGCGATACCGCCTGGCCCGCACGGCGCCTCCCAGGTCGAGCCGCACCGTTCCTTGCACTTGCCGGAGCTCCCGGCTGCGTACAACGCGTTGACCTCCGAGGCAGGCAGCACGCGATTGAAGATCTCCACTTCGTCGAGCGTGCCGTCGAAGAGCCCGTTGATGGTGCCGTCGCCCATCCGGAGGGGCGCGTTCGTCTTGACCTTGCAGCACAAGTCGCCGGTCAGACCACCGCTCGCGACGCCGTTGATGTAGAAGGTCACGGTGCGGATGCCGGTTGCGCACGGATCGCTGCACACGGTGGAGCAGCCGCTGACCGTGACGGCGACGTGGTTCCAGGCGTTGAATGCCACCGCGCCGCTCGAGCTCACGACGCAGCGGAGGCAGCCGGTCTCGAGGAACAGAACCAGATTGCCGTTCGAGTCGAGCGCGAACTCGTAGCCCGCGGCGGGATTGCCGCCGTGGTGGCTGACGATCGTCCCGCCCGGGTCGGGCGCGGAGACGGGATGGATCCAGGCGTCGATCGAGAACGGACCGCAGTCGAAGTCGATCTGCGGCGCGTACGGTGCCAGCGCGACGTCGTTCACGCCGTCGAACTTGAGGCCGCCGGCCACGAACCCAGGCGCCGGAGCCGGCGGGTTGGCCGCGGGCAGGTGTGTGGCGTGGTTGCCATAGACGATGTCCTTGGCGGTCGGGCCGACGGGCTCGTCGAGCGGATACCACGCGACCATGCCCGACGGAGCGGTGATGCACGGTCCGGCCGGGCACGGGCTGTCGGCGCAGGTCGTGTTCGGGCCGAGCCAGATCGAGCCCGCGAACTCGTCGCACTCCGACTCGAGCGCGATGATGCAGGTGTAGCCTCCGCCCGGGGCGGGGATGCAGCAGGCGCCATCCGTGGGCGGCGGGCACTGGATCGCCGAGCACGGCGTGTTGGCGTACCACGCGCCGCCATAGACGAGTTGGCAGTCCGCCTGCGACGTCACGATGCAGTTGTATTGCCCGTTCGCCGGATCCACGTAGCAGCAGGCGCCGAACTGGTCGTCGCAGAGGCCGAGCAGGCAGGGCGTGTTCGGGAACCAGGCGCCACCGAGCGCCGCACACTCGGCGGAAGTGGTCTGGTTGCACAACGGACCGGCCGGGCCGAGGAAGCAGCAGGCGCCGAGCGGCTCGCACAGGTCGGCCGAGCAGGGCGTGTTCGGGTACCACGTTCCACCGAGGCCGACGCACTCGGCCTGCGTGGTGGTGGCGCAGGTGGGTACGCCGGTCGCGTCAACGAAGCAGCACGCGCCTTCCTGCGGCGCGTTGCAGAGGTCCGGCGAGCACGGCGTGTTCGGATACCAGGTGCTGTTGAACAGCGCCGCGCACTCCGATTGCGTCGCCGTGACGCACTGGAAGCCCGTGGTGCCCGGCTCTTGGTAGCAGCAGGCGCCGGTCGGTGCGCAGTCGGGGGTGCACTCCGTCTTCAAGCGGTACTTTCGATCGGGGATCGGACATGGAAAGCCGCCGTTGACCGGGCCGCCGCCGATCGTGCCGGGGAAGAGACGCACGAGGTAGGTTCCCGGGGCGGGCACGCACACGCAGACCTGCGCTGCGGCGCAGTTGTCCGACTGCGTTTGTCCGAGGAGGTTGAGTGCACTGCACGTGCCGCTGTAGATCTTGAGCACCGCGGGAATCTGCGACTGGAAGTCGATGCAGAGCTTGGTCGTGCCGTCGCCGTCGGGGTCGGGGACGAATACGTCGTACCAGTCCTCGTCGTGCTGGCCGTTCTGGGCCCAGAGCTCGCCGCACACGGTCGTTCCGCAATCGATCGGCTGGAAGAGCGGCGGCGTGACCGTGCAGCCGGGGTTCACCGAATCGATTCCGCACGGTTCGTTCTCGACGAAGCTGCCCGGCGGACACGGGAGATCGCATGGCCCCGATTGGCAGAACTTGTTCGCGAGGTTGACGCACGGCGCATCCCAGGCGATCTCGCAGCACTGCGGCGCCATGGTGCACACGACATCGCAGCAGGCGACGTCGTCGCATCCCGGACCGGGGTGGGGGGTGAAGCAATCCCCACCCCGACCGCAGACCTGTCGTGGAGCAGCGGCCAGATCGGAAGCCGGCGACAGAACGAACAGTGCGAGCGCAGCGGACACCACGAGGCGCGCAGAGCGAATCATGACGTTGCCTTCCCTTTTTTCAGCGAGGCGCGCTTGCGTGCGCGCCGACCCCATGCCAACCCGGCGGCGAGCGGCGCATCGGCCGTCGACTTGACGATCCGGGTTGAACTCCGGCGGCGTGCCGATCGAACGCAGTCGACCGGGGGAACCCTCATCCCGTTCTCCAGGCCACCGATGTTCGCCTCATTGTTCCACATCGACGGGCCAATGCAAGACCCGGGATGGCGTGGACCGGCCGCGCGACAAACGCCCGTGGTGCGGCGTCGGGTCGGCTCGGACCTGTGAAGAACTTCACGAACAGCCGTAGCGATGGCGTGTGATCCCATCGCCCGCGCGGCGCCGCTGCGCCCACCGGGCGGGCTGCTAGGAAGAACGGATCGTGGCGATGACCTTCAGCTCGACGGCGATCGGTGTCGGCAGGGCGCCGATCTCGATCGTCGTGCGCGTCGGGTTCGGCTTGTCGGGACCGGCGAAGTACTCGCCGTAGACCCGGTTGTACGCCTGGAAGTCGTCGCGCATGTTGGACAGGAACACCGTGACATCCACGATGTCGGACCACGTCGCGCCGGCGTCCTGGAGAACCAGCCGGATGTTCTCGAAGCAGGACCGGCACTGTGCCTCGATGTCGTACGAAGCGATCTGTCCCAGGTCGTCGAGTTCGACCCCGGGGATCTCCTTCGCACCGCGCTTGCGCGGGCCCACGCCGGAGAGAAACAGCAGGTTCCCGACGCGCTTGGCGTGCGGGTACGGTCCAACGGGCTCGGCAGCGGAGGTGGAGTGGATGTCCATGGTGTTCGGAGGCGTGGGGACCGGGCGGGGCCATGTGAACGGAGGGGTATCAGGTGCGTGCGTGGGCGTGGGGCCCGAGTGGGGCCCGGAGGACGAAGGGGTGATCAGGTATCAGGTGAGGATACAGGTGCACGCCTGACGCTCAATCCGAGTGGGCATCCCGTCCGAGCGCGCATACGACGTCGGGAGTTCCGACGCGTCCCCTGCTGATACCTGATACCCCCTCCGTTTGCCGAGCCCCACT
>JAGQOG010000438.1 GCA_020427695.1 Phycisphaerales bacterium | reverse complement strand
TGGTGCCGGCGTCGAGCGCGGGACCGGGGTCCGTCGCCGCGACCACTCGTCGTCGGCCGCGGTGGACGCGAGAAGCAAAGGCCAGAGCGCCGGGCACTCCGGGGCACAGGTCCACCACGACCAGAGCACCCGGTGCGGCACGGCGCCTTGAGGGAGCGCTGCGAAGATCACGCCCATGGCCGTCGGATCGCCAACCACCTGCATGGCACGGCGAATCGAACGCGGGAGCGCCACCCGCGGCTGCCTCGCCCCGATCTGCTCGAGCAGGAAGGCGATCAGGTCGCCGCACCGCACATGCGCGGCCCGGCGTTCGTACTCGGCGCAGAGCATCGAGAATCCTGCCTCGGCGCCTTCGTTCGCGCCATGCCGCACGAGCTCCCACGCGACCGACGGATGCATGGCCGAGCCGGACGTCCGGAACAGGTCGAGGACCTTCTCCAACGCGGCGTGCACCCGTCCATCCGCCATCGTGGGCATGCCATGCGCGGAAGGCACGGCGGCCGCGATCCGTCGGCGCAGCACGCCGACCGGCACATGCCGCTCGAGCCACTCGAGGGCAGCCGCCGCGATGGCGAGATCGGTGTTCCAGATCCAGTGCAGGGCGATCGCCGCGCCGTCGGCATGCGAGCGCCCCGCCACCGAGTGGAACGCCTCGAACAGGCCCGTCGAGGCGGGCAGGTCGCCGACCGATTCCATGAAGAGCGCGGGGGAGATCGGCCCCGCGTTCATCAGGAGCTTCCAGCCCAGGCGGCGGGTGCGCATCCGCGTGCTGCGCAGCGCATGCACCGCAGCTCGCAGCCGCGATGACCCGGTGCGCAGCCAGCGGCACGCCTGCTCCGCGCCGCGCCGCACCGCCGGCTCGGGCGAGCCGACGAACGGCGTCGCGAGATCGAGATGAGCATCGCTGAGCGTGTCGGCGGACACCACGATCCGCGCGGCGATCGGGCTCTCCGGACCCGGGACCCAGGCGTACGGCATGACCGCTTGAAGGCAGGCCGAGGCCTCGGAGCAGCCGTCCTCGAGGAGCGCCTGGAGCGCGGCGACATGGGGGTTGACGCGCGATCTCGCGTTGCCCTCCGCTTCCGCGATCTCGAGGGCGCCCTCGTTGGCCTGCGCGATCAGCCGGCACAGGTGCGCGCCGACCTCGTCGGAAGGCGTCTTCCGGCGACGGTTTCGACTGGCCATCACCCACCCCTCCGGCGCCGCGTCGGCGTCTCAGCGAGGATCTCGGTGATCTTGGTGCTCGCCACCCCGGCTTCGGTCGAGGGATCGTCCCAAGCGCCGCGCAATCGACCGCAAACCGCCGCTCGGATGAGCATGGCAAGCTCCTCGTCGTTGGCCTGGCGGAAGCGCTCGTCGCTGAGCACCTGGCACACCTCCTGCGTCGCCCGCACGCTGACCGCGAGGCGCAGTTCGGGATCGGTGCGCAGCGTGGCCGCCACCTGGGTGACGGCGCGGATGTGCGCCGCTGCGACCGTCGGGAAGCGGCTGACGAGGATCTGCTCCTCGGCCTCGCGCGGCGGATAGTCCACCTGGATCACCGCGAATCGGTCCACCTGGGCGAGATCCAGCGCGGTCGTTCCCGTGAAACCGTCGCCGATGTTCACGGCGGCGACGAAGACCATGTTCTTCGGCACCGGAAGCCACGCGGCGGTGCTCGGGTCCCACGCCACCCGCGAGCCGTCGAGGATCGGCATGATGCCGTTGCGGGCCAGCTCGCGGCAGCGGTTCAGCTCGTCGATGAAGACCATGAAGCGGCGATCGCGCTCGACCGCGGCCCGCTCGAGCGCCAAGCCGATCTCCGTGCGCAGCCAGAGGCTGCGGGTGGCGCCGTTCTCGACCGCCAACTGAAGTGTGGCGAGAAAGTCGGTGGTCTCGAGGACGGCACTCGCGTTGAAGCGGACGAAGACCATGTCGGTCGCGTTGGCCGCGGCCTCGGCGAGGCTCGACTTCCCGCAGCCCTGCGGGCCCTCGAGCAGCACGGGCGTGCCTGCGGCCAGATGGGCCTCGAACCGGCGCTTGGTGAACGGATCGACATAGAGCCCCGCGTACGGATCGCGCTCCGCGCGGCCGAGATAGGCCACCTCGATGTGTCCTCGGGCGGAGGAGGAAGGGCGCGAGACCGCCACCACCCGCACGCGGACCGGCACGCCGACGGGTGCACTGGCATCGCGGCAAACGACCAGCTTCTCCGCTCGCCGGGCCCCAAGGTGCGAGGCCACGCGCCGGAACTCGGGGTGGGGCTTGGGGTTGGCGTCGAACTGCACGACGTACTCCGCCCCGGGGTGGGGGAGGCGGTCCTTCAAGGGCCGACGGCAACGGTCCGGACGGGAATCGGGCACCGAAACGGCCTCGGAGGTGGGGGAATCTGGAGAACTGGGGGAGGCGATCATGAGGGCCTTACTGTAAATATTGCCAGTGACAGATCAAGCGTGCGTCCTAGAAATGGTCGAAAAATCCCGAGAAACCCGACACTCGACACTTGCTCCACTCCGGTGCGGGACAGAAAATGTCAACAATTGCACTGTCAGGCTCGAGCCCGTTCCGTCGCGGGAGGCGGGAACGACGAGCAGGCCCCATCTCCGAGGCGAACACGCCCGGAGCAGGACCGCCGGAAGCTCCGAGTCCCCACGCGCCGGACGCCCGAAGCCCAGAGGCCAACCGTGACTCCCAATCCCGATCTCGAAGCTCACCGCACGCGCGTGTTCCCCATCGAGGAACTGGCGAAGCTGGTCGAGGCGATGGCGGGCGAGCGGTTCGCCGGCTCGGCCAACGCGGCCACCCCGACCTCCGTCGGCGGTCGGGCGCGTCCGCTGTCGCCGCGCGGCGTGCGCTGGTACCAGTCGCTCGGCCTGATCGACGCGCCGCGTCGCGTGGAGAACCGGCGCTCGTTGTACGAGTTTCGCCATCTGCTTCAGCTCCTCGCTATTCGTCTGGCCCAGGCGCGCGGCGCGAGCATCGAAGAGCTTCAGCGCGCCGCGATCGCCCAGATTCCAACGGACGAACTCGAGTTGGCGCTCGATGAATTAATGGGAGAACAAAACACGAAGTCGCCTCTCCCGTCGCCGACGTCGGCGGCCGAGTCGTCGAGCTTCGGTCAACGGTCGTCCGGAACGACGGAGAAGCCGGAGGTGTCGCAGTTGACGATCGCGAGGGGCCTTCTCGGGTGGGGCGCGGCCACATCAGTGCTGCAACCAGTCAAGGGCGAGCTTCGCGCCGAGTCCGTCGGGAGCGGCGCCATCCTCCTCCTCGATCCGGCCCGCGTGGACGATGCGGACCGCCTGTTCGCCGCGGTGCGCCGGATCGTGAGGCAGCGGGCCCGGGCGTTGGCGGCCGACACAGAAGCTATCGATGTTTCCGAACGCTCGTCTCGCTCGCTCCTTGGACGCCTGGGCATCGGCTCTCGCGACCTTGACCAGACCATGGAGAGCGCGACGGACGACACAGAGGACGCAAGCAGGGAGGATCGGCGCAAGGCGATCTCTCGGGAGGCTGTGCATCGCTCCCCGCGATCACCCAAAGCGCCCAACGGCAGGTTGCCCAACGGCAAGGCGCCCAACGGCAAGTCACCCAAGCCAGCACCCCGCTCCGACGAGTCCCGTCGCAAGCGATCCAAGACGGATCCATGACCCATGCATGTCCCGGGCCGTCGTTCCGACCTCGGAACGCCGCGCCCTTCACGAGCGATTCCATACATTCCACCCTGCTGTCTCCGGAGCCCCCCATGACGTCGATCCGCCGCCTCGACGACCACCACCGTCCCGCATCCCCAAGCCAACGAGACACCGGCCTCGGCCGGCTGGGCATCGGCCACGACCATCTTCCGCTCCGATCCGTCGCCTTGACGGCCGAGATTGAAGGGGAGCGTGCTCGGACGACCGTCTGCCTGAGCTTCGAGGGCACGCGGCCGTTTCCACTGGTCCTTCGCTGCGGGCTTGCGCTGCCCGCGGATGCCGAGGTGATCGGCGCGTGGGCGTGCCATGGCGGGTCGGCGTACACCGCCGGCGCCCCGATCGCCTCCGACGAGGTCGATTGCGCGTTGGCTCAGTACGCGAACGGCCGGAGCGGTTCGACGAAGGTGGTGGTGGTTCGCACGCACCGGGAGCTGGCCGAGGTGCGCATCGATGCCCTGTCGGGCGTGGGCAAGGGGCGTGTGAAGTCCAGTTCGATCCAGGTGATGGTGCGCATCGCGCATCGCCTGCAGCGGGACCAGGACGGGCGGCTGCAGTACGTTTTTCCGACCGGCCTGTCGAGCGCGGCGCGGACCGCGCGGACCCCGTGGA
>JAGQOG010000437.1 GCA_020427695.1 Phycisphaerales bacterium | reverse complement strand
GATCGAGGAGCTTCTCCATCTCGGTCGGGTCCATCGGTTCGGCCAGGCGCTCGTTGATCCGGTCGAACTCCTTGAGAAGGTCGACTGTCTCCTGGACGCCTTCCTCGACCACCTCGCGCACGGTGCGCTCGTCGCTGACGAGCGGCTCCTGCTCGAGGTAGCCGATGGTGAAGCCCGGGGCGCCCTGGGTTTCGCCGTCGAAGTCCTTCTCGACGCCCGCGAGAATGCGCAGAAGCGAGCTCTTTCCGGAGCCGTTGAGGCCGAGCACGCCGATCTTCGCGCCGTAGAAGTAGGAGAGCGAGATGTCCTTGAGGACCTGCTTCTTCTCATACCGCTTGCTGACGCGGTACATGGAGAAGATGATCTTTTGGGCGTCGGTGGGGGGCATTGGCCTTCGGGGGTTGGGTGCGGGGAGCGGAGATGGTAGGACGGATGGGGGGGATCAGGTATCAGGTTTCAGGTATCAGGTTTCAGGTATCAGGGGCCGCGGCGGCGATTGTGCGAGAGTATTGGTGGCCCTTGTGACGCCGGACACGAGTGAACATCGATTGCCTTTGTTGCCCGTGCGACGCTCGGCGGAGGCGATCGTGTCGGCGCTGCGCCGCGATCGGCGGCTGGTGCTGGCGGCGCCGACGGGGTCGGGGAAGACGACACAGGTGCCGCAGATCGTGCTGGAGTCGGGGCTGGCAGACGAGTCGGCGGGCGGCCGAGGCCAGATCGCGGTGCTTGAGCCGCGACGGCTGGCCACGCGGATGGTGGCGGAACGGGTGGCGGCCGAGATGGGCGAGCGGGTGGGCGAACCGGGCAGCCGTGTGGGCTACCAGACGCGGCACGAGAGCCGCATGGGGCCAAAGTGTCGCATCCGGTTCATGACCGAGGGCCTGTTCCTGCGCGTCATGCTCGGCGATCCCGCGCTGCGGGGCATCGATTGTGTGATCCTCGACGAGTTCCACGAACGGAGTGTGGATGCCGACCTCGTGCTGGGACTGCTGACGCGGGCGCGGGAGGATTGGCGCAAGGACCTGCGGGTGGTGGTCATGTCGGCCACGCTCGATGTGGAACGCCTGGGTGGATTTCTCGGCGTGACGCCGCTGGTGGTCGAGGGGCGGGCGTTTCCGGTCGAGGTGCGGTACCTGGGACGGCGATCGGCACTGGAGCCGTGGGATCTCGCGGCGGAAACGCTCGCGAGCGCCATGGCGGCGTCCGACGGCGACGCCCTGGTGTTCATGCCGGGCGTGTTCGAGATCAACCGGACCATCCGGGCGGCACGGACGGCACTGGCTCGGGCCGGGGTCGAAGCGGATCTCCGGGCGCTGCACGGTTCGCTCCCGCCGCGCGAACAGGATGCGGCAGTGGCGCCGGGTCCGCGGCGAAAGGCGGTCGTGGCGACCAATGTGGCGGAGACCTCGCTCACGATTCCCGGCATTCGCATCGTGGTGGATTCGGGATTGGCACGGATCCACCGCTACGACCCGCAGCGCGGGATCAATGCCTTGCGGGTCGAGCCGATCAGCCGCGCGTCGGCGGAGCAGAGGGCGGGTCGGGCCGGTCGTACGGCGCCAGGAGTGTGTGTGCGCTTGTGGACGGAGGGCGACCATGCGGCGCGGGCGGAACGCGACGCGCCGGAGGTGCGACGGATCGAGCTCTCGGAGCCGGTGCTGCACCTGGCATCGATGGGCATGCGCGACCCGATGGCGTTCCCGTGGTTGGATCCGCCCGAGTCCGTGGCGGTGGAGCAGGCGACGAGCGTGCTGGAGCGGTTGGGGGCGCTTGGGTCGGATGGCGCGTTGAGCGAGACGGGACGGCTGATGGCGCGGTTTCCGCTCCATCCGCGCTTGGGGCGGATGCTGGTCGAAGCGTCGCGGCGCCGGTGTTTGGCGCGGTGCGTGGTTTGGGCGGCGCTGGTGGGCGAACGGGACATCCTGGTGCGCGAGGAGCTCGGGCGATTGGTCGGGTGGATGCGGCGCGACGAGCCGGCGTCCGATCTCACCGTGCGCGAGGGGGCGTTGGACGAAGCGCGGGCGGCGCGATTCGAGGTGCGGCGCTGCGAGGCGATCGGGGTGTCGGCGATGACGGCGCGGGACGTGGACCGCGCGGCGCGGCAATTGGAGGGCATATGCCGGCGGGCGCGACTTCCGCTCGACGGCGGAGCCGGGGCGAACGACGCTGGTCAGGCGATCCGTTGTCTGCTGACGGCGTTCGACGACCACGTGGCGGTCCGGTCGGATCCGCAACGGCCGCATTGTGCGATGCCGGGGCGGCGGCGGGTGACGCTATCGGCGGGGAGCGTGGTGCGCGATGCGGGTCCGCTGGTCGCGGTCGAGCAGCGGCAGATCAACCGGGGCGACGATGCGGACGTGGTGCTGGCGCTCGCGAGCCGAGTGGACGAGCCGTGGCTGGCGGAGCTGTTTCCCGACCGGGTGGAGCGGCGGAAGGAGGAACAGTGGAACGAGACGCTCAAGGCGACGGAGATCGTCGAGGTGACGCTGTTCGACGGCATCGAGACGTCGCGGGTCGTGAAGGGGCGGGCGGCGGCGGAGAGCGCGGAGGAGCAGCTTGTCGAGCGGATTCGCCGCGGCGAGCTGCGCTTGAAGCGATGGGACGAATCGGTCGAGCAGTGGATCCGGCGTGTGCGACGGGTGGCGGCGCTGTATCCCGAGCGGGGGTTGATCCAGTACGAACCCGACGACATTGCGGTGATCCTCCACGAGATCGTGGCGGGGGCGACGCGGTTCAACCAGGTGGAGGATCGGCCGTGCCTGGGGGCGGTGAAGGACGCGCTGTCGTGGGACGACCAGCGTTTCGTCGAGAAGATGACGCCGAGCGAGCTGCCGCTGCCGAGCGGTCGCAAGCTGCGATTGGAGTATCCCGAGGAGGGGCCGCCGGTCGGGCGGGCACGGATCCAGGAGCTGTACGGCCTGACGGAGACGCCGCGCATCGCGGGCGGTCGGCAGGAGGTGCTGCTCGAGATCCTGGCGCCGAATCATCGGCCGGTGCAGCGCACGACGGACCTGGCGGGGTTTTGGGAACGGTTGTATCCGGAGTTGAAGAAGGAGTTGAAGCGGCGGTATCCGCGGCATGAGTGGCGGTGAAACGGGTGCCACTGACTGCCCCCTGTGTGGGGGGCAGTCAGTGTGTTGGGTCTACTCTGTCGCGGAGGCGTCGGAACGTTTGGACGCGGCACTGACAGGCTGCGTTTCACTTCGTTCCACTGCGCCTGTCAGTGGCACACGGGTTCGGGACGTTTCGGTCTGCGAATCGGCGACGGATGGTCGCGAAGTTCGTGTGCCACTGACTGCCCCCTGTGTGGGGGGCAGTCAGTGCGCAGCGCGCAATCGACGCCTTGGCGTTGGAACGTTCGACACCGCACTGACTGGCTTCGTTGCGCTCCGCTCCACTGCGCCAATCAGTGGCACCTGTTCTACTGCGCCTGTCAGTGGCACACGGGTTCGGCGCGTGTCATCGCGCCCGTCAGTGACACATCACCACGTCGCGATCTCGTCGATTCCGACGGGTCCGGATCGGTCGCCGGCGTACCAGCGCGCAGACGACCAGGGCCAGTCGGTGGGGCGTGCGACGAGACCGCGGCGGACCGGGTTCTCGTGGATGTAGTTCGTGCGGATCAGGATTCCGAACGTGGTCAGGATGTTGGCGTCGAAGCCGCCGCCCGGTTGCCAGAACGCGATTCCGCCAGACCGGTGCCGGGGCAGTTGGGAGCGATCGAGGATGCCGAGATCGAGTGCGAGGTCCACATCCTCGCGGAAACGCCGCTTCAGCTTCTGAAGGGTCGGCCCGATCCGTGGCGCGAGATCCGTCGGTCGCAGCAGGAGATGGACATGGTTCGGCATCAACACCCACGCGGTGAGCTGGATCGAACCGTCAGTGCGCAACGCCTCGAGCTGCACCGCGAATCGGTCGCGGAGCCAGGGAGACTCGAACAACGGCTGCCGATGACGGCAGGAGAAGGTGAGGAACCGGTGGCAACCGGGAGCGTCGTAGCGACGCATGCGCTTCCTGGGCTGCATTCCCGCATCGTCGCGGCGCGCCAGGGCCGCAGCGTGGAGCGCGGTGGAATCTCCGGGTGCGGCGGAATCGCTGCGCGACGGTGAAAGGACCGGTGTGCCACTGATCGCCCCCTGTGTGGGGGGCAGTCAGTGTGTTGGGTTCACACTGTGGCGGGAACGATCGAACGTTCGGACGCGGCACTGACAGGCGGCGTTTTCGCTTCGCTCAACTCTGCCTGTCAGTGGCACACGGGTTCGGCGCGTGTCGCTCGACGTTTCGTCGCCGCCGACCCTCACGCCATGACGTCGAAGATGCCGCCGACGCGGACCCAGATCGGTTCGTAGACGACCGTCGGGGGAGGAGGCGGGGGACATGCGGCGGGTCGCGGGTCGCGCGGCATCGGGTCGAGGGCGGCCAGGCGGTTCGGCGGGCACAGCGCATCCAACAACATCGCGCTGGTGGCCGCGGAAGCGCGGGCCTCCGTCAACCTCGACTGCAGGTGCGCAGCGTGCGCCCGAAGAGCGTCGATCTTCGCGTGGGCGTTCTCCAGGCGCTCGCGGTCGGCGCAACGGCCCTCGACCGACCCGAAGCACGGGCCCGGAGAGAGGTCGAATCTGGAGGGGCCGATCCGCACGCCGATCAAGACGCACGCCGCGCACCCGGCGTTACCGCCAAGTGTGGCTTGTGCGGCGGCGGCTGATAACATCGCCGTTCTCGCCGCCCGGCCGGGCGAGCGGCTCGCACCGGAGGCCGGGCCGATCCGGCGCGGACGAGCCGCCGTGGGCCGCCGATCGTGCGGGATGTTGACGGAACGCCACACGGGCCGCCACGCGGCGCTGTTCCCTCGCCACACGCCGGCCACTCGAACGATCATGCGCACCGAGGAACTCGACTACGACCTGCCGCCGGCGTGCATCGCCACCCATGCGGTCGAGCCTCGAGACGCGGCGCGGATGCTGGTGTACGACCGGACAGCGGACCGTGTCGAGCATCGAACGGTCGCCGAGCTCCCGGACTACCTTCTCCCCTCCGATGCCCTGGTGTTCAACACGAGCTCGGTGCTGCCGGCGCGGTTCGTGATGCGCCGGGCCACGGGAGGGAGGATCGAAGGGCTGGTGCTGGAGCCCGCATCGGCCGACGGCTGCATCTGGCGCTGCATGATCAAGGGTGGCGCACGCCTCGAGTCTGGACACCGGCTGCGCCTCGAGTCGCACGACGAAACGCTCAGCGAGGCGACGATCGAGCTGGTGGGGCGGTTGGCGGGCGAGTGGCTGGTGCGCTTCGACGCGCCGGCCCCGGACGTGCTCGCGGCGTTCGGACGCACGCCGCTGCCGCCGTACATCCTGAAGGCGCGGGCGGCGCGGGGCGAGGTGCACCATGGGGCGCTGGCGGCGCGGGACGACGAGGACGACCGCGAACGCTACCAAACGGTGTACGCCGATCCGCACGAACGACTGTCGGTGGCGGCACCGACGGCGGGACTGCACTTCACGCCGGCGCTCCTGGAACGAATCGCCGCCAAGGGCGTGCGGCGGGTGGATGTGGTGCTTCACGTCGGCGCGGGAACGTTCCGGCCCGTCACGACGGATCGACTCGAGGAGCACCACATGCACAGCGAGCACTGGAGCGTGCCCGGGGCGGCGCTCGCGGCGCTGCACCGACAGCGGGCGGAGGGCGGGCGGATCGTCGCGGTCGGGACGACATCGGTGCGCACACTGGAATCGCTGCCGGATCCGCTGCCGGACGCGTCGGATGTTCCCACCGGGCTGCACGGCTCCACGACGTTGATGATCGCGCCGGGATACCGCTTCCGCCACGTCGATGCGCTCCTCACGAACTTCCACCTCCCGCGCTCCACGCTCCTCGCCCTGGTCGGAGCGGTGGTCGGGATGGAGAGGTTGAAGGACCTCTACGCCGTGGCGATCGGAGAGGGGTACCGGTTCTTCAGCTTTGGGGATGCGATGTTGGTTTTGTGAGGTGCGGGAGGCGGCGCGAACCTCGGGAAGGGTGCCACGGCCTTCCAGGCCGTGTGGAGAGGCACTGCACGCGCGGCACGGCCAAGATGGCCGTGGCACCCATCTCACGCGGCGCACGGCCAGGATGGCCGTGGCACCCATCTCACGCGGCGCACGGCCAGGATGGCCGTGGCACCCATCTCGATGCCTCGATCCCTTGCCCGTACCATCCCTCCAATGATCTCCGCTCGTCTTCAGCCCTTCGGCCAAACCATCTTCACCGAGATCAGCCTGCTCGCGCTGAAGCACGGGGCGGTGAACCTGGGGCAGGGGTTCCCGAACTTCGACGGGCCGGAGTTCGTGAAGAACGCGGCGATCGACGCGATTCGCGCGGGACACGGGCAGTACGCCCGGATGTTCGGCGTGCCGGAACTGAACCGTGCGATCGCGGCGCGGTTCACGGACGATACGGGTCTGGAGATCGATCCCGACGCCTGGGTCACGGTGACCAGCGGCTGCACCGAAGCGATTGCGGCCGCCCTCATCGGGCTCGTGAATCCGGGCGACGAGGTCGTGCTGGTCGAGCCGTGGTACGACTCCTACCGCGCCTGCGTCGCCATGGCCGACGCGACGCCGCGCTACCTCCAGCTCGAGCCGCCCGACTTCCGGCTCACGCGACGGGCGCTCGAAGAGGTCTTCAACGAGCGCACGCGGGCGATTCTCCTGAACACGCCCCACAATCCGACGGGCCGCGTCTTCGACGACGAGGAGCTCTCCCTGGTCGCCGAACTGGCGACGCGCCACGATGCGATCGTGCTGGCCGACGAGGTGTACGAACGACTCGTCTTCGAGGGCCGGCACCGCAGCATCGCCACCCTTCCCGGAATGGCGGAACGAACGGTGACGCTCTCGTCGCTGGGCAAGACGTTCTCGCTGACCGGATGGAAGATCGGCTGGGCGATCGCGCCCCCGGCGCTGACCGCGGGCGTGCGGGCGGCGCACCAGTTCCTCACCTTCGCCACCGCGACGCCCTTGCAGCATGCGGCGACGGTGGCGATGCAGGCGCCGCGCACCTACGACGAGGAGTTTCTCGCGTTCTACCGGCCCAAGCGCGATCTGCTGGTCGAGGGGCTGGAGCGGATCGGGTTCGTGGTCCACCCGCCGCAGGGGACGTACTTCGTCGTCGCGGACCACACGCCGTTCGGGTTCGCCGACGACCGCGACTTCTGCCGGCATCTCGTCGAGAAGGTCGGCGTGGCGGCGATCCCCGTCAGCGCCTTCTACCACCGGCCGGGCGACGGCAGCACGCTCGTGCGCTTCGCGTTCTGCAAGACCGAGGACACGCTGCGCGAGGGGCTGCGGCGACTGGAAGCGCTGCGGGCATGAACGGGGCGGCGCCGGCGGCGATTCCCGAGGCCGCCCTGGGCACGGGGCTTCACGCGATCGACATCGCGGTCATTGTCGCCTACTTCGCCCTCGTCATCGGCATCATGCTGGTCTTCACCCGTCGCGCCAGCCGCGGGGGAACGCAGTTCTTCCTCGCGGGTCGATCGCTGCCGTGGTGGGTGGCGGGCACCTCGATGGTCGCGACCACATTCTCCTCCGACACGCCGCTCCAGGTGACGGGCATTGTGCGAAAGGGTGGCGTGTCGGAGAACTGGTGGTGGTGGAGCCAGGCCACGGGCCACCTCATTTCGGCGTTCGTGTTCGCCAAGCTCTGGCGGCGGCTGGCGACGACCACCGACGTCGAGTTCATCGCCGTGCGCTACAGCGGACGCGCGGCCCGCGTGCTGCGGGTGATCGACGGGGTGTATCGCGGGCTCCTCATCAACGGCTGCGTCGTGGCGGCGGTGACGCTCGGCATGGGGAAGATCCTCGCCGTGGTGCTTCACCTCCCGGCGGGGCACGTGACCTCCTTCGGCACCCTCGACGTGAACACCACCACGTTGATCGTGGCCGGGATCGCGCTGGCGACGATCCTGCTCTCGACCCTTTCGGGCCTGTACGGTGTCGCGTGGTCCGATCTGCCGCAGTTCGTTCTGGCGACGGCCGGGGCGACGGCGCTCGCGGTGATGGTGCTGATCGAGCTCGGCGGCCCCTCGGGCCTGCGCGACGCCGTCGTGCGCCACGCGGGCGAAGGCCATCTCGACATGTTCCCGCACGTCGGCTGGGGGGACGCGGCGGCGTTCACGGCGATGACATGGTTCCTGATGGAGTGGTGGGCGCGGGTGCCGGGTCACGGCGGCATTGCCCAGCGCATGCTGTCCACCCGCACCGAGGGCGAGAGCCGCAAGGCGATGCTCTGGTTCTGCCTCGCGCACTACTGCGTGCGCCCGTGGCCGTGGATCGTGGTGGCCCTCGCATCGCTGGCCCTCGTGCCGACGGTGGGGGAGCAGGAGTCGGCGTACGCCGCCATGATCGATCGGCACCTGCCCGTCGGGCTGAAGGGCGTGATGCTCGTGTCGCTCATCGCGGCGTTCATGTCCACGATCGACACGCACGTGAACCTGGCCGCGTCGTACCTTGCGAACGACGTGTACCGGCCGCTGGTGCGCACGCCGCCGAGCGAACGCCGTTTGGTGTGGGTGGGCCGGTTGGCCGCGGTGCCGCTGCTGATGCTGGTCGTCCTGGTGGCGTCGGGAATCGGCGAGATCGAACAGGTGTACAAGTACCTCGCGGTGATCATGGGGGGTGCGGCGCCGATCCTGATCCTGCGCTGGTTCTGGTGGCGGGTGAACGCGTGGGCCGAGATCGCCGCGCTCTCGACAGCGGTCGTGGTGGGGAACCTCGTGGTGTTGGTGCCGGGCTTGGGGCCGACCACGGGCGAGGTGGACACGATGCTCGGTGTCCGCTTCGCGATCGCGGTCGCGGTGACGACCACGGTCTGGCTGACCGTGGCGTTCCTGGCCCGACCGACCGATCCGGTGGTCCTCGAGTCGTTCTACCGCCGGGCCCGCCCGGGCGGCCCGGGCTGGAAGCCGGTGGCGCGGCGGTGTCCCGAGGTGCGGCCGGATCCGGTGGGCCGCGACCTGGTGCAGGCGGGCTTGGGGATCCTGGTGGTGATGCCGGTGATCGTCGGGATCGGATGGATGTGGCTTGGACGACCGGGCGCAGGATCGGCCGCCCTGGGGCTCGCGGTGGTGGCGGGTGCGGTTCTTTGGTCCACCATGCGGCGGGCGGCCGATACCGGCTGACATGTCAGACCTCAGCACTGGACCCTCGACCCTCGTTATCGACTTCGGCGACTTGCCTTCCCTGGTGTGCGGCTTCCTCGAGAGCGATCCGACGCGGGCGGTCCTCTGGCACCGTCGCGGAGCCGGGGTCGCGGGGGCCAGGCGGGTGGCGCTGCTCGAAGAGAACGCGGTCGCGCTGGGGGTCGAACGAACGGTGTTCACGGATCCGCTCCCGGCCGCGTTCGCCGAGCGGCCCGAACTGGTCGAGGCGATCGATCTTCTGGAGGCGTGCACGGCGGCGGAGTCGCTGGGTTGCCACCGGGTGGTGTGGCCGCTGGTGTGCGGGCCGGATCCGACCCTCCTGGCGAACGCCGTCGAGCGATCGTGCCTGGCCGCGCTTCTGGCGGCATCCACCCCCGATGTGCCGCGGGTGGTGGTCGAGATCCCCGTGGCGGACCTGGCGGATGCGGCGATCGCCGATCTGGCGGAGGATCTGAACATCCCGCCGCGGCTCTTTTGGCCATGCACTTCCGACGCCGCCGGCCGAACGAGCCCGTGCGGGACCTGCCAGGAATGCCGTCGATGGCGGGGGGCGTTCAGCGAGGCCCGCGTGGAGTGGCCTTGGGCGGGGGCCCCGGCGGCGGTGACCGTTTGACGGGGGTGGGGGTGGGTGTGGGTGCGGGTGCCACGGGTGTGGGTGCCACGGGTGTGGGTGCCACGGGTGTGGGTGCCACGG
>JAGQOG010000436.1 GCA_020427695.1 Phycisphaerales bacterium | reverse complement strand
GTCTCGGCATACGCCTCGTCAGCGCTACCCAGACGATCGGTGCCGACGCCGCAGGGGTCGATGACGCCTCGTTGTTGAACGTTCCCGTCGGTTCGCCGGTGCTCGTCTGTCGGCGTGTCACCTTCGATGAAGCCACGACGGCCCTCCTCTTGAGCGAGTACGTCTTCCCGGCGCACCGGACCGAGTTCACCGTCGAACTTTCGGACCCCGAGGCGTCGATCGCTCCGAGCGGTCTTCGCCTGGTCGAGGACCGACGGCCCGCGGGCGGGGACGTCACCGCGGCAAACTGAGCCGATGGCCAGTTCCAAGAACCCGCGACGCAACCGTCCGGCCCCTCGCTCCTCCGCGGAGAACCGACGGGCCGGGAGGCAGTTCCTCGCCGCATCCGCGCTCGGTGCGCTCAACACCGCCAACGCCCGCACGCCGATAGCGCGTCAGGGCGGGGTCAGCATCCCCTCCTTCTTCAGCGGATGGTTGACCTCGGAGATGCCGCTCCACGCCATCGGCTGGCAGGCCCTGTCGACGGTTGCCTGGGCTCGTCGCGGGGCCCTGCGCACGCCGGCCGGGATCGCCGCGCTCGGGATCAATGCCGCGTCCTGGGTGGCCCTCGCCCGCATCTGGAAGGAGGCGATGTCCCAGGACCGGATCCTCGACGCCGCCCTCACGGATGCGTTCGGCGAGGACTTCGAGGGCGCACGGCTGGTAGAGCCGAACGTCACCCGGAAGCGGGTCGCGAAGGGTCCTCTCACGCAGTGGAAGCGGCGTTACGTGAACGGCCCTGCTCTCAGCTACGGGGATGCCGGCCGTCGCAACCAACTCGACATCTGGTCCCGACCTGATCTCCCGACCGACGCAAAGGCCCCGGTGCTCCTCCAGGTCCACGGCGGAGGATGGATCATCGGGAACAAGGACCAGCAGGCGATGCCGCTGATGGCCCACCTGGTCGACTGCGGCTGGGTGTGCGTCTCGATCAACTACCGACTGAGCCCGCGTGCGACATGGCCGGACCACATCGTCGACGTGAAGCGTGCCCTCGCCTGGATCAAGGACAACATCGCGGACTACGGAGGCGATCCCGACTTCGTCGCGATAACCGGCGGCTCTGCCGGTGGCCATCTGTGCTCGCTCGCCGCGCTCACCCCGAACGAACCCGAGTTCCAACCTGGGTTCGAGGACAAGGACACCTCGGTGGTCGCGGCAGTGCCGTTCTATGGCGTCTACGACTTCCTGAACCGTGACGGCACCGGACGAGACGACATGGAGCAGGTCCTGGCCGACTTCGTGCTGAAGTCCACCCCGGCGCAGGCGCCGCAACTATGGGACCACGCCAGCACCATGTCCTGGGTCAACGCCGACGCCCCACCGTTCTTCGTGCTGCACGGCACCAACGACTCGTTGGTGCCCGTCGAACAGGCCCGGTCCTTCGTGAGCATGCTTCGCGAGGTGTCGAAGGAGCCGGTCGCGTACGCAGAACTGCCCGGTGCCCAGCACGCCTTCGAGGTGTTCGACTCTCCACGGACGATCTACTCGGCCGGAGCCGTGCATCGCTTCCTGGAGACGGTGCGGGCGCGTGCCGGCCACGGCGTCGAGCCGGCCGACTCGACTCGACGTGCACACCTCGCGGTCGTCCCGGAGGACCGACGCATCAAGGGCACCACGTCGATGAAGTACCACGTGCCCGGCAGCCAGTGGTACGACCGGACCACCGCCGAAGTCTGGTTCGACACCGTGGAGGAGGCGACCGCGGCCGGCTACGAACCGGCAGGTGGAGCGGCGCGCCAGAAGGTCCCCGACTGATCTGCTCAGAGAGGGATCACCTCGAAGGGGACCGCAGCCTCCGAGCCGACGACCTTCCCGAAGTCCTTCGCCATGCCCCGCAGGAACGCGTCCGGGTCTTTGCCGTTGGTTCCCTCGGGCAGGGCATCCAGATAGACGCGGTGTTCCTCCAACGAGGCAACGCCCTTGTCGATCGTCGCGGTCACGTCCACGTAGTGACCCGACTGCGGCGAGTTCGCGAATGCGGCGAAGCGCACACCGCCCCACGGATCGCCCCCGGCGCCCGGCCAGAGCCACCGGTTGCCCGCGTCGCGCACGGCGTCGAGAAGCGCGATGCCGGTGTTGCGGTGGTCCGCGTGGTTGAACGCCCCCGGGCCGAATGTTTCCCTGAAGTTGATCGAGACGACGACGTCCGGCCGGCAACGTCGGATCTCCACCGCGAGGTCGCGTCGGAGGACCAGGTCCGGCATCACCAGCCCGTCCGGATGGGCCAGGAAGTGCACCACCTCGACGCCGACCACCGCCGCTGATCGCCGTTCCTCCTCCTGGCGCACTCGCGCACATTCGTCCGGTGGCATGGAGTCGATGCCGGCCTCCCCGGAGGTGACGAGGCAGTAGCGCACCTCCTTGCCCTGCGCCGTCCAGCGCGCGATGGCGGACGCTGCGCCGTACTCCAGGTCGTCGGGATGAGCGACGACCGCCAGGGCACGGTCCCAGTCCTCGGGTACGGGCGAGAGCTCTGTCATCTGGCCACCTCCTTCGGAGACGGTACCGCCGTCGGGAGCGGATCGCCCCCGGAGGTGTCCATGCGTGGTAGGTGAGGAGCGTGAGCTCCAAGTCCGGATCCGGTCCGCTCGAGGTGGTCGCCCCGATGGCGGCGACCGTGTCGGCGTTGGTCGCCGAAGTGGGTGAGATCGTCGAGGCCGGGGCGCCGCTCGTCGTCCTCGAAGTGATGAAGATGGAGCATCCGGTGCACGCGCCCGAGCGATGCAGGGTGGTGTCCTGGGCGGTGGACGTAGACGAACAGGTCGAAGCGGGCGACCACCTGGCCGCCGTCGAGGTTGTATTCGACGACATCGGTCCTGCGATCGAACCGGACGCGGGGGACGAGGTGTCGGACGGACGCGACGGCGAGGGGCGGTCGGACCTCGCCGAACTCGCCCGTCGCCGATCGTTGCTCGCGGATGAAGCCCGTCCCGAAGCAGTCTCGAAGCGCCACGGCCGGGGTGGCCGAACCGCGCGTGAGAACGTCACCGATCTGCTCGACGAGGGTTCGTTCCAGGAGTACGGAGGGTTCGCCTTCGCGGCGCAGGAGTCCCGGCGGGGCCGAGCCGACCTCGAGGCGAACACCCCGGCCGACGGCATGGTGACGGGCATCGGCGCCGTCAACGGCGCGCAGTGCGGCGAAGAAAGAGCGCGCACCGTGGTCATGGCCTACGACGCCACCGTGCTCGCCGGCACCCAGGGCGCGCGCAACCACGCCAAGACCGACCGCATGCTCGGCATTGCGCTCGACCAGCAGTTGCCCGTGGTGCTGTTTGCCGAGGGCGGCGGCGGGCGCCCGGGCGACACCGACATCCCCGTGGTCGCGGGCCTGCATGTGCACACCTTCGCCAGCCACGCCGCGCTGTCGGGCCAGGTGCCCGTGGTCGGCATCGCGGCGGGGCGCTGCTTCGCCGGCAACGCCGCGCTGCTGGGTTGCTGCGACGCCATCATCGCCACGCGCGCCAGCAACATCGGCATGGGCGGCCCGGCCATGATCGAGGGCGGTGGCCTGGGCGTGTTCAAGCCCGAGCAGATTGGCCCGAGCGCCGTGCAGCACGCCAACGGCGTGATCGATGTGCTGGTCGAGGACGAACGGGAAGCCGTGGCTGCCGCGCG
>JAGQOG010000435.1 GCA_020427695.1 Phycisphaerales bacterium | reverse complement strand
TCCCCCCCCCCCCCCCTTGTCAAGGGAAAAGTTCCGGGGTCCGGAAAGAACGAGTGCCGGCGTTGCCGCCTCTCCTCAGCATCCGCGTGCATCGCGCGCGCGACTTCTCGTCAACGGCCCCCAATGCGAACGCCCCGGCCGCAGCGCCGGGGCATTCGTCTTCTCAAGGAGCCGTCCGCGTCGTTCCGTTGGGCATCGAACGACGCGGGACAGGTACGATCTCGCAGGTCAGCACAGGGCCGCGAACGTCAGCAGGGTCAGGATCAGCATGCGCTTGCGGTTGTCGGTGAGGCGAAGAAGGGTCTCGACGAGCATGGGTCACGCTCCAGTTCTTAAGTTGTCTGCCAAACTGTGTCACAAGCAGCATGCCAACACAAGGGCCGATACTCCCATTCCGGCCTGCGGGCCGCTCGGGGGCCGGTGCCAGGAGGTCGCGGGATGATGCAGCAGCGCCGA
Source organism: Phycisphaerales bacterium (assembly GCA_020427695.1). Classification (GTDB taxonomy): domain Bacteria; phylum Planctomycetota; class Phycisphaerae; order Phycisphaerales; family SM1A02; genus JAGQOG01. The sequence continues at coordinate 5,722 of JAGQOG010000435.1, read as the reverse complement.
ACGTTCCGGATGTGCACGGCGCGCAACCGTCGGCGTGGTCGTTGGGCAACGGCGTTGACCGCACGCATCGCCGGTGCCGCGGTTCTCGGATGTTGCGTCCTGCTCGGTGGCGCGTCGGCCTCTGAAGTCGCGGTGCCGCCGGCGCCCGCGGCGCCGGACGTCGAGACCGTCGTGCTGGCGTGGACCACCGCCCGCGGCTGGCTTGATGCGATGGCCTTGCCCGCGGAGGAGGCGCCCGAAGCGGCCGTCGAGCTACCGGACGTCCGGGCGATCTCCGTCCTGATCCGCCGCAGTGGGGAGGTCGTCGCACGCGGCGAATGGACGGAGGGCGGTCCGCTCGGCCTTCGACGCGCGATGTCCCGCGCGATCGGCGAGCTCTATGGCGACCCCGGCCTGCGGCGGCTGCTCGAAACGGCGCCGGCGGCGATGGCACCGCGGCTTACTCTGGAAGTCGAGTGCGCGGGCGAGCCCGTGCCGGTGCTGGGGCGCACCTTCGAAGAGGTGGGCTCGCGCATCCAGCCGGGCATCGACGGCCTGGCCATGCGGCGCGAGTCCCGCTGGTCGTTTGCGTTCCCGGGTCGACTGCTGGCCGCCAACTCGGCCAAGAGTCCCACCGGAACGTTCGCGTCCATGGCCGTCGAGCTCGGGCTGGCCGCGCGCGACCTCTCCGACCTGCGGCGCACCGAGCCGGTCGAGGTGTATCGGCTGCCGACGACGCGACTGGTTCAGGTCGAGCCGGGCGGCACACCGCTGGCGCTTCTGCGGCTCGATGAACTCGTGCGGATCGAGTCGGTGACGCGCGAATCGATCCGCCAGCTTGCGGACCACGTGGCGCAGCGCATCGCAGACCACGTCCTGTTCGCACATCCGGTGCCGGGGCCGCGCGAAAGCCGTCTGCCGGCCATGGTGCGCGGCGACTACCACCCCGTTGCGGACGAGTACCGTCCGCTCGAGGCGGGGCCCTTCGACCAGTGGCTGGTTGCCTTCGTCCTCTTGCGCCACGCGAATGCGCCGACCACCGATGCCCTGACCGCCGACCACGTGCGGACGGCCGCCCGCGAGTGGGTGCTTCAAGCGGCGACGCCGGGGGAGGGGGTGGAGGAGGGCGTCACGTTCGCCTCCGACCGCGCGGCGGCAATGGCCGTTCTCGCGTGTAGCGAACTTGGCGAGCGTTTCCCGACGACCGATGCCGTCGTGGCGACCGCCCTCGCACAGCTTCGGGCGCCGCTCGATGGAGATCCGCCGCACGGTCTCGATGCATCGCTGACCGCCGCCGCCCTGGCGCGTGCAGCGCAGAACGGCGTGCCCGGCGTCACGCCGGCGGATGCCGCGTCGGCCATCGAACGGGCGTGGGCGGCGACACCCGCCCGTGAGCACGGCAGCATGCTTCCGTGGATCGTGATGGCGGAGGAATGGGCCGGGACAGCACGCCAAGACGCGGGACCGGATCGCTTGGCGCGGTTGCAGGCCGCCCTCCTGTCCGCCCAGAGCGGCGCCGCCTCCGGTGCGCCGCTCGACCTTCGGGGTGGATTCCCCCTGGCGGGCCAGCCGGACATGGCCAGTGCCCGGTCGTTGCCCGCATTGGCCGGCCTCGCCTTTCTGCTGGGGCGACCAGAGCCGAGTCCGCAGCGCAGTGCGGAAATCTGGGCCGGGCAGCTCGCGGCGCTGCGCTTCGTGATGCAGCTCGCGGTGCGCTCGCCGTTCGAACAGCTCTACCGCGATCCGGAGCGGGTGGCGTGGGGAATTCGCGCGTCGCCCTGGGACAGCGATCAGGCCACCGCCGCCCAGGCGATGGGACTTCTGACGCTCGGGGAAAGCCTGCGGCACTGGCCCCCGGTGGCCGATTCGGACCGCCCATGAGCGGACGGCTGCGGTCCCGAGAACCGGGTTCTCGCCCACGCGATGGTCGTTCTCGGCATGAAGACGCGGGATTCTCCGGCAATCCATGCGTCGATCGGCCCACCGGGCCGAATATACTGACACGGTCATCCGGTCGGTTCCGATCGCCCACCACCGACCCCACCATGGAGTAGCGCCATGCGCCACGCTTGTCTTGCTGCGACTCTCTGCGGCGTCACCCTCGTCTCCGGCACCACCTTCGGCCAGAATCTCTCCGAGCGACTCGCGGGGGTGGCCGAGATGCGGGCTCGACAGGAGGCGGCCACGCCGACTTCGAAGGCGGCGCTCCTTGGGGCGCTGGTGTACACCGACATCACCGTGGACTTCAACGAGACCCCGGTGCGCGACGTCGTGAACTACATCAAGGCGCAGATCGGCGCCGACATCGTCGCCCGCTATTCGGACGACAAGGGCGCCACGAGCGGCATCGATCCCGACACGGAGATCACGCTCAAGGCCGATGCGGTTCCCGCCCTCACCGTCATCGAGCAGGTGCTCGAACAGTGCGCCTCGTTCGAGCCCTGCACCTGGCAGCTTCGCCAGGGCTTCATCGAGATCGGCACCAAGGAACGGCTCGACGCGCCGGCCGCGCGCGAGTTGCGCATGTATCCGATCCGCGACCTGCTCTTCGAGCCGACCTATTTCGACAACGCGCCCGAGTTTGATCTGAACGCCGCCATCCAGCAGGGCGGGCAGCAGGGCGGCGGCGGTCAGGGCGGTGGTGGCGGCGGCTTTGGCGGTGGCGGCGGCTTCGGCGGCGGTGGTGGCGGTGGCGGGACCGGCGGCGGCGGGACCGGCGGCGGCGGCGGGAGCATCTTCGGCACACCCGGCGAAGAGCCGCCGCGCGTGACCGACACGGAGCGGGCCCAGCAGCTCATGGACATCATCCGCGAGAGCGTCGAGACCGATCGCTGGGTCGAGAACGGCGGCAACTCCGCGACCATGCGCTACTACCAGGGCGTGCTCATCATCCGCGCTCCGGACTACATCCAGCGCGAGCTCGGCGGCTATCCGTTCGCAGCCCGGCCGGCCAGCCGCACGACAGCGGCCCGACCGCGCTACGTCACCTTCTCGGCGCCGTTCAGCGCCGTCCAGAACGTGGGCTTCGGCACCGCAACGGTGTCCGGCGCGGCGGGCGGCGGCAACCCGTAGTGCAGCGGGCCTGCCGTGCAGGCGCAGCTTGAACCCCCGACGAAGGCGTCCGGGTCCACATGATGGAACCGGACGCCGGTACGCACACCGGGTCGTCGTTCCGCGGGAAGTTCGTTCGTCGTACAGTGTCTTCTTCCCCGCACGACCGTCGCGTGATGGTCGGTCGTCCGCTCGACCCCGGGCGGAGTCCTGCTGGCCTGGAGGATCCCACTGTGCACTTCCCGCGTTGCGTCCAGACCTTCCGTCGTGCCGCTCCGATCCTGCTGGTGGCTCTTGCCGTCTCCGGATGCGGCGCCCCGCAGAACAAGGGCACGACCGGGGGACGGATCGAACCCGACCGTTCGGCCTCCAGCGAAGTCGGCGCTCAACAGCTTGGCAGCCAGGACCTCGTGCAGGCCACCGACCGCATGGCGATGGACATCGCCAGTCGGCTTGACGTGGCCAATCGCCAGAGCCCGCCCCGCATCGTGGTGGGTCAGATCGAGAACCGCACGACCCGCCCGGAACGCGACTACCAGGTGTTCCTGGCCCGCCTCCGGGCGGTGCTCAACGCCTCCGGGGCTCGCGCCGGTCTTCAGTTCGTGCGCGAGCGCGACTACATCGAGGCCCAGCGCGACCGCGAGTATGGGGGCAAGGATCCCGCTTCGACCTCGATCGCGTACCAATCGGCCGCGGACTACATGCTGACCTGCGAGGTGTTCGACCTGCCGGCGGGCGGCTCCCAGTACTTCCTGCTCGACTTTCAGCTCGTCCAGCTTCGAGCCGCGGCCAGCGGACCGAACGTCGGCCCGGGGGCGATCGTGTGGGAGAACATGTACGAGGTGAAGTTCCCGTGAATCGCGGGTGGGGCGCCCGCCGCGGTGCATCGCTGATCCTGCCGCTCGTTGCCGTGCTCCTGGCCGGATGCGGAGCGCCGCCCACCGCGAGGACGTCGTTCCTGACGAGCCTCGACCTCGTGGACATGACCTCGCGAATGGCCGAGTCGCTGGCTCGCGATCCGATCGTCACCGGGCGCACGCCGCAGGATCCCGAGTGGGTGGTGTCCATGTACCGCGTGGTGAACAAGACCAACCAGCTCATCCCCGACGGTCAGAAGTGGGCATACCTCGGCCGGCTGCGGGCCCAGCTCATGCAGTCGAACTTCTCCGCCGCCCACGCCATCGTCTGGGTGGTGCCGCCGGAGCGCTGGCCCACGATCGCCGAGGAGCTGCGGGTATCCGGCGAGCCGCCGGAGCTTCGGCTTCGTCCCACGCATCAGCTCACCGCCGAGTTCAGCGCCCTCACCATCACCTCCGGTGCCGGTCGCAGCGACACCTACTTCTGCAGCTTCCAGCTCGTTGCCCTCGACACGGGGCAGATCGTTTGGGAGGACGGCTGGGAGACGAAGCGGGCGGTCTCGGGACGGACGTATGACTGACGCGGACGCGCGACGCGCGGCCCGCCGAATCGTCCGCGCCGCGGCGCTGGGTGCCGTGTGCGCGGCCGTCAGCGGCTGTGCCACGCCTTCGCCCCTGCCGGCGGAGGCGTACTACCGCTACGACTTCATCGCGGCCCGGGAGGAGCTGCGGCCGCTCGTCGAGAAGGTGGACAACGATCTGCTTCTCAACGAGCTCCGACTGGGAATGGCGGGGCTGGCGGACGGCAATGTGAACGAGACGGAGGCGGCGCTGAGCCGGGTCTTCGACCTGCTCAGTACCGCCGGGTTGAACAAGGACCGAACGGCGGCCGCCGCGCTCGTCTACGAAGGCGTGCGCATCTGGAAGGGCGAACCGTTCGAGCAGGCTCTCGCCTACTACTGGGTTGCGGCCCACTACGCCTCCCGCGGCGACTGGGAGAACGCACGGGCCGCCGCCGCCAATGCCCTGTTTCGACTGACCGACTTCGGCGCCGACATGACCGCGGAGAAGGTCGCCCGCAAGGCCGCCACCGACGAGTCCTACCTCGACCAGGGCTACACCGCCGTCGACTCCAACTTCGCGTTGGGCTTCCTCATGCAGGCGATCGGGGCCGACCTGACCGGCGCCGGCGGGGCCAAGGAGCAGTTCGATGCGGCGCTCAAGATCGATCCCAACCTGGGTCCCGTCGTGGACGCGCTGCGCTCGCGCCGCTTCGACACGCTGCTGATCGTGGACTATGGCCGCGGTCCGCAGAAGATCGCCTACGGCCCGGACAACGCCCTGACCAAGTTCGTGTCCCGCGAGCGCTCGAAGGGCGCCCTCCGCGTCACGGCGGGCGGCGAGGTGCTCGGCGAACTGCCCGTCGTGTGCGATGTGGAGCAGATGGCATACGACCTGCGCTGGAACAACCTCGAGGACATCCGGCGGGCCAAGAGCGCCATCGGCGATGTCCTGACGATTGGCGGCGGAACGGCGGCGGTGATCGGCGGAGCGCAGAACTCCGACGCGGCGCTGATCGCGGGTCTCGGTGCGGTCGCGATGGGACTGCTGCTGAAGGCATCGGCCCAAGCCGATGTGCGCTATCTCGACTTCGCCCCCTCGAGCATCTACCTGGTGCCGATAAGACTGAACGCGCCCATGGACATCGAACTCGCCGTGGTCGGTGCGCCGTCGGCCCGCGTGGTCCTGCCGGCGTTCCAGCCAGGCACGGAGCGGGCGCCGCGGACCGTCTACCTCCGACTCTTCGGCACCGGGTCGCCCGCGCCCGAGTGGCT
>JAGQOG010000434.1 GCA_020427695.1 Phycisphaerales bacterium | reverse complement strand
CGATGCGGCGGCCACCCCGTTCCGCGGCGAGAAGAACACGAACTGGGAGGGCGGCTGGAGGGTGCCGGCCATGGTGCGGTGGCCGGGCCAGATCGAGGCCGGCTCGGTCTCCAACGAGATCATGCACCACATGGACTGGCTGCCGACCTTCGTCGCGATGGCGGGCGACCCGAACATCGTGGACGAGCTCAAGGCCGGCAAGACGGCCATGGGCCGGAGCTTCAAGATCCACCTCGACGGCTACAACTTCCTTCCGTTCCTCACGGGGAAGGCCGACACGGGGCCGCGCAAGGAGATCTTCTACTTCTCGGACGACGGCGATCTCACGGCGCTGCGCTACAACGACTGGAAGCTCATCTTCATGGAGCAGCGGGCCCCGGGAACCCTCCGCGTCTGGGCCGAGCCGTTCACGCCGCTTCGTCTGCCGCTGATGTTCAACCTGCGCCGCGATCCCTACGAGCGGGCCCAGGTCACCTCGAACACCTACTACGACTGGGTGCTCGACCGCGCCTTCCTCCTGGTGCCGGCACAGGCGTACGTGGGCAAGTTCCTGGAGACGTTCGTCGAGTTCCCGCCCCGCCAAAAGGCCGCCAGCTTCAGTCTGGACGACGTGATGGAGAAGCTCCAGATGCCGGCGGGATCGAACTGATTCCGCCGCATCGGCGTCGACGCCAATCAGCCGTTCGCGTTGTCGCCACACCGAACGACGAGGGGCAGGACCTTCCGGTCCTGCCCCTCGTTGCCTGATGGACGGCGAGACGAGTCCGCGCGGCTTCCGCGGCGCGACAGCGGGAGCCGCGGCCGACCCGGCGGAATCCGTCGGCATGGCCCTTGAGACCGCCTCCTCCACGACGGTACCGTGAACTCGTCCTCGAACGCGCCGGCGCCAGCGAGGGCAGGAGGTTCGCGATGTCTCGACGGAAGCGATGGGCGATCGCGATGTTGGCCTCGCTCATTGGCGGCATGCCCGCGGCGGCGGACGACTTCGCGATCGTTCTCGAAGTGCCCGTTTCCAACGGCGTGCCCGGTCCCGGCGCCGGGTTCATCGAGGTGGCCGGCGGATCCGACACCTATGCGCTCGAGATCACGGCGCCAACCGTGCTCTATCTCGACGAGCTTGCGGGCGCGTGCACGTTCAAGTGGTCCATGACCGATCCGTTGGGCGCGTCGGTCTTCTCCGACCCGGCCATGTGCGTCGGCGATCCCGGGATCCTGGCGGTCGAGCTTCCGGGCACCTACACGATCACCGTGACCGGCACGGGGAGCACGACTGGTGCGTATTCGTTCGTGGTTTGGGAGGTCGATCCGGCGCAGGAGTTTGCGATCGGCCTCGAGGAGCCGGTGTCCAACGGCGTGCCTGGTCCCGGGGCGGGCTTCCTGGAGGAGCCGGGCGCGGTGGACATGTACACGTTCGAGGCGGAGGCCGGGACGACGGTGTACTTCGACGAACTGTCGGGCAACTGCGCCATGTCGTGGTCGGCAACGGCGCCGTCGGGAGCGCTGGTCTTCGCCGACGTCGCGATCTGCGTGAACGATCCGGGCGTCAAGGTGCTCCCCGAAACAGGCACCTACCTCGTGAAGGTGATGGCGGCCAACGGCGCCACGGGTCCCTATGCCTTCACGATCTGGACGGTCGAGCCCGCCCAGACCTTCGCCATCGGCCTCGAGGAAACCGTGTCCGACGGTGTGCCCGCGCCGGGGGCGGGGAACCTCGAGGAGCCGGGGGCGGTGGACATCTACACGCTCCCGATCCTCGCCGGGAGCGCGATCTACTTCAACGAGCTGGGTGGAGGTTGCGCGATTCAATGGACCGCGACCGCGCCAAGCGGATCGGTGCTCTTCGCCGATCCGGCGATCTGTGTGAACGATCCCGGTGAATTCCTGATCACCGAGACCGGCCTCTGGACGCTCGCCGTCTCCAGCATTCAGGGATTCACCGGAACGTACTCCTTCACCACGAACGTGGTCAGCATGCCGGACACGTTCGATCTCGAGGTCGGCCGGGTCGTTTCGAACGGCGTTCCCGGAAGCGGGGCCGGGAACATCGAGTCTCCCGGGGCCGTCGATCTCTACCTGCTCACGCTCGAAGACGGTGCCGACGTCTGCTTCAAGGAGATCGAGGGGAACTGCTCGATCGGCTGGACCACGATCGCTCCCGATGGACAGGTGCTCTTCGCCGATCCGGCGATCTGCGTCGGGAACCCCGGCCGGTTCATCGGCGTGACGGGAGGTACCTACAGCGTGATCGTCAGCGGCAGCGGGGGCGCCACCGGAACGTACTCCTTCGTGGTCGTTCCCGGCGCCGCCGCCGATCTCGACGGAGACTGCACGGTCGGCGGAGGCGACATCGGCATTCTCCTCGCCGATTGGGGACCGTGCCCGGTCGGTGGAACATGTCAATCCGATCTCGACGGCGACGGCGTCGTTGGCGGCAGCGACCTCGGTGTTCTGCTGGCGGCGTGGGGCGAAGGGTGAGACGGGGGGCATCGGAGCGGCGAGGCAGGTCCGCGCAGCGTCCTTGAGGAGATCGGGGCGAACCTCGGCTCCGACGCGTTCAGGCCATCGCCGAATCAGACTTGGCGGCTTCCCACCGTGACCTCATGGAAGTACACCCGCTGCACGGCCGCGAAGATCAGCGCCGTGGACCATCCGAACATGATGATCCCGTTGGCCGCCTCGAATGCCGAGAGCAGCCGCCACCTGTCGTCCAGGACGATGTCGCCGAACCCCAATGTCGTGTAGGTCACCGTGGAGAAGTAGAGCGCGTCTTCGATCCCGGACAGCGCCCCGACCAGGAGATACGTGATGGCCCAGATGCCCGACTCGGCCAGCGCCGCCAGAAACATGACCAGGGCCACCGCCGCGACGTGCATCGCCCGGCGCACGTGCGAGCGAGCATAGGTGCCGCGCCTCAGGGCCCAGGTCAACCACCGGAGCGCCGTCGCCATGGCGGCCGCATGGATGAACACCGTGACGACCACCAGTCCACATCCGATGGCGATGTTCGTGATCATGGCACTGGTGCTCCCGGCACCGTGGTCGAATCGAACGGACGCTCGCCCGGTGTTGTACCAAAGCGCGCACGGGGCCCAAGGGGGCGATGGCGGCGTCCCGGCGCAGGTCGGAAGGGATCTCAAACCGAATTCGCGGATCAAGGCTTGGGTGGCCGAGCCACTCCCTATATTGGACGCATGTCGTCCCGGGACCACGATGGCGACGCCACCCTCCTCATGCTGGCCGCAGCCGATGGCGACCAGGCGGCAGCGGATGCCCTGCTGCCGCTCGTGCTCGAGCAGCTTCGCAGGGCCGCCCAGCGACAGCTCGCCAACGAGCGCGCCGGGCACACGCTGTCGGCGACGGCGCTGGTCCACGAGGCCTACCTGAGGCTCGCGGGTCCGCGGGACGTGCCCTGGTCGGGGCGCGGCCACTTCTACGCGGCGGCGGCCGAAGCCATGCGTCGGATCCTCATCGACCATGCGCGGGCCAGGTCCGCGCATCGGCGCGGCGGACCCGACGCACGTCGAGCCGCGGTGAACCTCGCGTCGCTGCCCGACCCGAGTTCGCCGGACGAATCGTCTGGATTCCTGATCCTCGACGAGGCAATCACGCGCTTGGAGAGCGTGGACCGCGAGGCCGCGACGGTGGTTCGCTTCCGCTACTTCGCCGGTCTCAGCGTCGAGGAGACGGCCGCGGCGATGGGCATCTCGACGGCCACGGTCAAGCGAACGTGGGCGTTCGCCCGCGGCTGGCTGAGCGAGGCGATCGAGTCTGGGCGGGTGTGAGGGAGCGGCCGAGGCATCGCGGGCGCGTCGGACCGGATGGTCGAGCGTTCCGTCGCGCGTCGACGCAAGAGGCGAGCATGGCAGTGGTGGACCATCAACATCTCCGACGGCTGTTCGACCTCGCCTTCGAGGCGCCGGTCGACGAGCGGGCGGCGATCCTGGAGCGTGCGTCCGGTGGCGACCAGTCCCTCAAGACACGCGTCCTCGCCATGCTGGCGGCCGCGGAAGGGAGCTGCTTCCTCGGGGAGCCGACGGCGAACGCGCCTCCGCGATCGACCACCGGCGACGCCGACATTCCGACGGTGTCCACGAGGATGGCCGACGGGCACTCGCTTGCCGGCGCCCGGGCCGGCGAGTTGATCGGGCGCTACAAGCTTCTCCAGCCGATCGGCGAAGGCGGCTTCGGCACGGTGTGGATGGCGGAGCAGCGGGAGCCGGTCAAGCGTCGGGTGGCGCTCAAGATCATCAAGCTGGGGATGGACACCCGTCAGGTGGTGGCCCGTTTCGAGGCGGAGCGCCAGGCGCTGGCGATGATGGACCACCCGAACATCGCCCGGGTGCTGGACGCGGGGGCCACGGAGACGGGTCGGCCGTACTTCGTGATGGAGTACATCCGGGGCGTCCCGATCCTCGCGTACTGCGACGCGGAGCGGCTGGACACGCGGGCGCGGCTGAGGCTCTTCGTCATGGTGTGCAACGCGATCCAGCATGCGCACCAGAAGGGGATCGTCCACCGGGACATTAAGCCGTCGAACGTGCTGGTGACGCTGCACGACGGGGTGCCGGTTCCGAAGGTGATCGACTTCGGGATCGCGAAGGCGACGAACGCCGAGCTCACGGCGCGGACGCTGTTCACGGAGCACCGGCAGATGGTGGGGACGCCGGCGTACATGAGCCCGGAGCAGGCGGAGATGTCGGGGCTGGACATCGACACGCGTGCGGACATCTACTCGCTGGGGGTGCTGCTGTACGAGCTGCTGACGGGGACGACGCCGTTCGCGAACGAGGAGCTCGTGGGCAAGGGGTTCGCGGAAATGATGCGGATCATCCGGGAGGTGGTGCCGGAGCGGCCGTCCACGCGGCTGAGCGCGTTGGGCGAGACGGCGATGCGGACGGCAGCGCAGCGGCACATGGCGGACGCGCGGGGTCTCACGCTGCAGCTGCGGGGCGACCTCGACTGGATCGTGATGAAGTGCCTGGAGAAGGACCGCAACCGGCGCTACGAGACGGCGAACGGCCTGGCCGCGGACGTCGTCCGGCACCTGGCGAACGAGCCGGTGGCCGCGCGGCCGCCGTCGGCGGCGTACCGGCTGCGAAAGTTCGTGCGACGGAACCGGGCGGGCGTGATCGCAGGCGCGGCGTTGCTCGCGGTGCTGGTGCTGGGCATCGTCGGCACGAGTGCGGGCATGGCGTGGGCGTTCAGGGAGCGTGCCACCGCTTCGGCGAGCGCGGCGGCGGCGAAGACGGAGGCGGACCGGGCGACGGAAATCAAGCGGCTCGTGAAGGAGATGCTCGGGTCGGTCACGCCGCAGGTGGCGATGGGCCGCGACACGACACTGATGCTGTCGATCCTCGACGAGGCGACGGCGCGGATCGAAGCGGGCGAGGTCGCCGACGAGCTCGTCGAGGCGGAGATGCGGTCGATCCTGGGGGAGACGTATGCCCAGCTCAGCCAGCCGCTCCAGGCGGAGCCGCAGTTGCGCGAGGCCCTCGAGATGCGCCGGCATATCCTGGGCGACGACCACCCCGACACGCTGGTCTCCATCTACACCCTCGGACGATTCACCGGAACGACGGGCGGGCTGGACGAGGGCGAGGCGCTCACGCGTCAGGCACTCGAAGGCCAGCGTCGCGTCTTGGGCGAGGACCATCTGGACACGCTCTCGACGGAGATCCTGCTCGGCTTCCTCCTTCGGATGAAGGGCAACGTGCCGGAGGCGGAACAGTACGTCCGCGACGGGTACGAACGCCTGCGCCGCACGGTGGGCCCCGACGACAAGACCACGCTCATGGCCGCCCAGGAGATGGGGACGCTGTGCATGGTCCAGGGCCGGCTCGAAGAAGCCGAGGCGTTCTTCAGAGAGATGCTCGCGGGCCGGCAGCGAACCCTCGGCCAGGACGATCCGGGGACGCTCGTCGCGAGGAGCTTCCTGCGGGTGCTGCTCGAACGGCAAGGCAGGTTCGCCGAAGCGGAGGCCCAAGAGCGGCTGGCGCTGGAGGGGTACCGCCGGATCCTGGGCAACGACCACGAGCGGACCTTGGTCTCGATCGCCGGCCTCGCCCGCGTGCTTCACGCGGAAGGCAAGCTCGACGAGGCCGTTGGTCTCCAAGCGGAGGCACTCGACGGCCAGCGTCGCGTCATGGCAAGCGACGACATCCGAACGCTTCGCTCGATCGACAGCCTCGCGTTCATGTTGGCGGAACTCGGACGGGGAGAGGAGGCGCTGTCCCTCGCCGAGGAGGCGATCGCCCGGGGACAGGCGACCTTGCCTCCGGGGCGGCACTTCCACGGGCGTGCCTTGGAGACGCGGGGGCGCGCGCTCCTGGCGCTCGGGCGCTTCGCCGAGGCGGAGTCGGACCTGCTCGAGGCCCACACACGACTGACGAAGGCACGCGGCCCTCGGGACGATTGGACGAGGCGCGTCGCGGAAGGATTGACCGCGCTGTACACCGCGTGGAACGTGGCGGAACCGGGGGCGGGACACGCGGCCCAGGCAGCGACGTGGAGGGAGGAGGCTCGGCCTCCGGACGGTGCGGGGAGTGACGGATGACTTGGCGCTGAGGGACGACGGAACGCGGTGATGGGGGACGGCGGAACGCGGTGATGGAGCGACGCCGGTGGCGTGGCTTCGATGCGCGGTCGCCACGACGGTTGCCCTGCGCACTGGCTGCCCGCCGACCCGGGCAGCCAGTGGCACACGGCGCCCGACGCGAATGCTCGGGAATCCTGAGCCCCGCCGAGACGATCGACCGCTCGGAGTAGTGCCATGGGAGACGGGTCGGATCGGCTCCACCCACGCGATCCCATGAGCCGTCGCTGCACGCGGGCGGCGTCGCCCCGAAGGACCCGGTCCTCCGACGGCGATGCGAAACCGATGCGGCTCGTGCCGTCCATGTCTCGGACGGCGAACCTCCATCGCTCGAGGGAAACTCATGCACCTTCGATCACTCGTTCGGAACGTCGTTCTGTGCTCGCTTGCTGCGGGTGCGGCCATCTCCACGCCTTCGCACGGCGCCGGCACCGTGGTGTGCTGGGGCAACAACAACTTCGGCAAGTGCGACGTTCCCGCGGACCTGGGTCCGTGCATCCAGGTCGCAGGCGGTGGCACCTTCAGCGCCGCGATCAGGGTCGACGGCGCCGTTGCCTGTTGGGGCAGCAACGCCAACGGTCAGTGCGCTGTCCCAGCGGACCTCGGCCCCTGCATCGACATCGCGACCGGCGGCAGCTTCGCCATCGCCCTCGATGACAACGGCACCGTCGTGTGCTGGGGGAACAACGAAGCGGGCCAGTGCGAGGTTCCCGAGGATCTGGGCCCATGCATCGACGTTGACGCCGGCGCTGCTCACGCGGTCGCCCTGCGATCCGACGGCTCCGTCGTGTGCTGGGGGCTCAACGACTTCGGCCAGTGCGATGTGCCGGCAGACCTCGGCCCCTGCATCCAGGTTGCCGCTGGTGCACTCTTCACGATCGTGGTCAAGGCGGACGGCACCCTCGGCTGCTGGGGAGGTTCGGGTCCGCACGACGTTCCCGAGCTTCCGAATCCCTGCGTGCAGGCCGATGGCGGAAACACCTTTGCCGTCGCTCTGACCGACGACGGCACCATCACCTGCTGGGGGGACAACGCGCAAGGGCAGTGCGCCGTCCCGGGCGACCTCGGTCCCTGCCTGGGGATGGCGTCGGGCTCCTTCCACATGGTTGCGATCCAGGCCGACGGCACGATCGTCTGTTGGGGCGCGAACGGAACCGGCCAATGCGACGTCCCCGCGGATCTCGGCCCGTGCCTGCAGGTG
>JAGQOG010000433.1 GCA_020427695.1 Phycisphaerales bacterium | reverse complement strand
CCAGGATGGCCGTGGCACCCTTCGGGCGGTCACGATGATCGTGGCACCCGAGTCACGCACGAGTCTCAACGGGGATCCGTCTCGGTCGGCCGCGGCCGCGGCCACGCTTTCGCGATGCCTGATGCCTGGATGTCCCTACACCCCTCTGGTGCTCGGCTCCCAGATGTGCTTGTGCAGTTGCGTCTGCATGCGGACACCGAGACGGTCGGCGAGGATCCATTCCGCCAGCGTGCGCGGCGGCAGGCCACGGCAGCCCAGGATCTCGAGACCCTTCGGCTGTTCGAAGACCGCCGAGAGCAGGACGGCGCGGCACCGGTCGATCAATCCGTGTTGAGCGATCACGCCCTTCGCGAACTCGTAGTCGTTCCGGTCGGCGATGACAAACTTCACCTCGTCCTGCGGACGCAGGCGAGCGAGGTTCGACCAGTCGTTGCGCTGGACTTCGCCGCTCGCGGGAGTCTTCACATCGACGATCGCCACCGAACGCGGGTCGAGTGGCGAGAGATCGCAAGCGCCAGAGGTCTCCACCAGCACGGTGCGACCAGCATCGCAGAGGCGACTGATGAGCTCGTGCACACGCGGCTGGAGAAGGGGCTCGCCCCCCGTGACCTCGACGAGCGAGCAGTCGATGGCGAGGACCTCGTCGAGCAGTGCCTCGATCGGTCGCGACGCACCCTCCCGGAAGGCGTACTCGGTGTCGCAGTAGGTGCAGCGGAGATGGCAGCCTGCCAGCCGGACGAAGACACACGGACACCCCGCCCACGTCGATTCGCCTTGGATCGAGTAGAAGACCTCGTTGATCCGGAGCGTCGCCGACCGTTCGCCGGCGTCGCCGGTGGCCGCGGACGTCGGTCGCACATCAGAGGCTTCGGAGTGGCTCATGATGGTGCTCGCGGACGGCTCGACAGCCGCCTAGGGGCGGGTATACTACGCCGTTCGCCGACGCCCCCGAGCGCAGGTGGCGAAACTGGCAGACGCGCCAGCTTGAGGTGCTGGTGGGAGTAAAATCCCTTGGAGGTTCGAGTCCTCTCCTGCGCATGATCGTGCAAGCCGCGGCTTCCGGGCCGCGGCTTTCTCAATTTGGATTGGCTGGACAGGGAGGCATTGATCCCGCGATCCCTCGATCCCTCGATCCCTCGATGCCTCGATGCCTTGATGCCTTGATGCCTTGATGCCTTGATCCCTCGATGCCTTCCCTAATACACCCACCCCTCCACCAGCGCCTCGACGGGGATCACCGTCTGCACGGGATCGGTCACGAGGAGAAGGGCGTCCAGGGCATCGCCTTCGGGATCGTCGATTGCGGCCGCGGCGATCCGCGGCGGGAGGTCGAGCCCTTCCTCGCGCAGGTGGTCGACGATGCGCTCCCGCACGCGCCGCGGCGGATCGCCCTGGCCCTTGTAGCCGCGGGTCGGCCAGCCCCGGAGGTGCAGCACGGAGGCGGGGCAGCCTTCGGCGACCACGACCCGTGCGTCGGCGGGACCCGCCAGCGGCTCGATCCGCACGCCTCGCGCGGCGAGCGGCGCAAGCACCCGCACGATCGCCGTCCACGTCTGCTTGAACACGCGGAGATTCGATGGCGCCATCGGCGTTCGTGCGGCCCGGTCGGCCCGGCGCCGCGGTTCCCGACGGCTGACCGCGCGGCACGCCTGGCGCCACTCGCGCGGTGTCGCGAAGCTCGCGAGCCATGCGGAGGCATCTTCCCAACGCTGCGGCACCGCGTGGGATGCGAGCGTCTCGCTTGCCAGGGCGAACGGAGCGTCGATGCGCCAGAGATGCCGGTGGCCGTCGCCGCCGCTGGCCGCGATGCGCTCGGCCAGGGAGCGATGATCGAAGCCCCGCTCGTTCGTCACCGGCCGACCGGGCGCCCGCGTCGCGATCCAGATCTTTCCTCCGGCCCGCTCGCCGCCGGAGAAGTCGACCCCGTGCAGCACGCCCGTCATCCGGCGCCGCAGCTTCCGTGCGGCCGCCCGCACCCGCACATGCCGCCACCGGTGGTGGGCAGCGAGACGTCGCCGGTGCTGCTGCCCGTCATGAAGGTGCTGTGCGCCAACTTGAAGACGCGACCCTTCCCCTCGGGATCCTCGACCGGTTCGTCGGCGTCGCGCATGGGGCGAAGGAGCGTCAGGCGGCTGCCGTCGGCTTCACAGACGTATTCGTACATGGGCATCGGACAATCCTCACTTCAGGTGCTGGAAGGCTTGGGCTTTCGCTTGGCGGGGCGCTTGCCGGTGACGCGATTCCCCGTGGTGCCCGCCCGGCGCTGGCGCGTCGTGCTGCCGCGGGGCCCGGCGGGGTCGGCCGCGTCCTGCTCGTGGGCGGCGCGACGGAGCAGCACGAGCTCGGGCGCCGTGAGCTCGCGCCAGCCGCCGACGCCGAGGCCCTTGAGCTTCAGCGGTCCCATCTGCACTCGGCGCAGCTTCTTGACCGGGTAGCCGAGCCGCAGCATCAGCCGCCGGATCTGGCGATTGCGGCCCTCGCGCAACTCCATGTAGAGAAGCGTGCGGTCGCGTTCCCGACGCAGCACCACGAGGTGGCTCCGCGCCGTGCGCCGCGAACGCTCGGGGTCGCGCTCGGGCAGGAAGATCCCCGCCTCGAGCCGCTTGGCGTCCTCCTCCTCGAGACGACCCGCAACCATGACCTCGTATCCCTTGTGCACTTCGTAGCGGGGATGGGTCAAGCGGTTGGCGAGTTCGCCGTCGTTGGTGAGCAGGAGGAGCCCCGAGGAGTCGAGGTCCAGGCGCCCGACGGGAAACAGCCGGGCACCGCTCGGATGGTCCACGAGATCGATGGCCCGCGGCCTCCCTTGGGGATCGCGATTGGTCGAGACCACGCCGCGCGGCTTGTGCAACATGACGTACACGAACTTCTCGAGCTTCCGTCGGACCGGTCGTCCGTCGACCAAGATGCGGTCGCGGGCGGGGTCGACCCACGCAGGGAGCGAATCCACCACCTCGTCGTTGACGGTGACCACCCCCGCCCGAATCAGGTCTTCGCACTCGCGGCGCGACGCGATGCCCGCGTCGGCCAGCACCCGTTGGAGGCGGGGACCGCGCGAATCGTCGGCGTAGGCGTGGGTGCGGCGGGCCATGGGGGAGATGGTAGGAGAGCGGGGACCGGAGGGCGGTCCCGCCACCGGCGGCCGGCTCGCCGGGGCGGGGTCCGGCCCCGGGGGACCGGACCAGTCGCTACCGTCTCCTCATGCTCCTGACCATCCTCGCCGTCCTCGCGGTTCAGCCTCGCTTTGCGGATGTCACGGCGCCGATCGGGCTCGGCGCCGATGCGATCCCCGAGACCGTCGCTCGACTCTGTCTTGTGGATGTCGATGGCGACGGGCTCCCCGACGCCGTGATCGACCGGCACCGCGTGTTCCTCAACCGCGCCGACGCCTCGGGTCCCGGCGGTCGCCGCTTCGTCGAGGTGCCGGCCGATCGGACCGGTCTCGACGTGCCGGCGGCCGGCACCGCCGCGGTCTTCGCCGATCTCGACAACGACGGTCGGGTCGATGCCGTCACCGCCGAGTTCATCGACGCGCACAATCCCAAGTGGGTCGACCACGGGCGTCGAACCCGCTGGCAGCGTGGACGCGGCGACGGCACGTTCGAGGAAGCCGTGCTCCTTCCCGTCCCGGCGCGTCCGACCATCGCCATCGCCGTGGGCGACGTCAACCGCGACGGCCGCCTCGATCTCTGGTTCGGCAACACCTACGTGCAGTATGGCGCGAGCGTCGAAGCGGAGACGAACGATCTCCTGTTGAGCGACGGCGCCGAGGGGTGGCGCCGCGCGTGCCTCCCGGAGGACAACAACCCGTTCACTCCGGAGCGCGACTTGGGCGGGCGTCCGACCTTTGGCACGCTCATCGCGTCCCTGAGCGAGCTGCCCGAGCCCGTGCTCCTCGAACTCAGCTACGGCCGCCGCTGGAATCGCCTCTGGATGCGCCTTCCCGACGGCGGCTGGACGGACGTGGCTCCGGCGCTCCGCTTCGACGGCGACGACATCCGGCACGGCCGGCATCCCGAGTGGCTTAAGGAGCGGGCGCGAACCGATCCTCGTTTCGATCGCGAGGACGAGCCGCCCTTCCGTGCCAACGGCAACACGTTCGACGCGTCGATCGGCGACGTGGACAACGACGGCCGGTTCGATGTGCTGGTCACGGAGATCACGCACGCCTGGGCGGGCGAGTCGGCCGACCGCAGCCGCATCCTGCTGGCCGCGGCGCCGACGTCGGACCGATCGGCGCCGGGCCCGGGCGCATTGGCACCGCTGCCGTACGAGCTGCTCCCCGCCGCGCGCCTCGCGCTCGACCGGGTGCCGGCTCCGGACGATCTCCCCGCCGCACGTTCGTGGAACCAGGGCGACCTCTTCGGCACGCTGGCCGATCTCGACAACGACGGCTGGCTCGATGTGCTGCTCTCCTCCGGCGACTACCCCGACGATCAGCGGCTGCGCGTCTACCGGGGACGACCCGCGCCGGCGCCGCTCGTCGACGCCACCTCGGCCCTCGCCATCGACCACGACGGATCGCAGCAGATCAGCCTCGGCGACATCGACGGCGACGGCGATCTCGATGTCTTGGTCGGACAGACCTTCAACCGCTTCACCGCCGAACAGCGGGAGGGTCGATCGCCGCATCCGAAGCTCCTGCTCAACGAGGCGTCGATGTCCAACCGCGCCCTCGAGCTGCGGCTCGAGGGCGATGGTCGGCGCGTCAACCGGCAGGGAATCGGCGCCATTGTTCGCGCGACGCTTCCCGACGGCACGGCCCGCATTGCCCAAATGGTCGGCCCCGGCGGTCACGCGGGAAAGCAGAACGATGCCGTCATCCACATCGGGCTCGGCTCGGCGCCGTCGGTGAGCGCCATCGACGTCAGCTGGCCAGGCGACGCTCCTCCGACCGTGATCGAGGGCCCTGTCGCGCCGGGCCGGTACGTCGTGCGGATGGACGGTACGCTGGTCGATCTCAACCGCGCCGGATCGCCCGAGCCTGAGCAACCTTGAGCCGGGACCACCCCGAACGAGTCCACCATGCGAAGCGTCAGTCGTCTCGTTTCCGTGCCTGCCTGGTGCGCCGCAGCACTCGTCGTTCGCGCCGCTGTCCCGGCGCCGGCCGATCCGCCGGCGTCGCCGGCGCCGGCCGCGGATCGGCTGGCCGGTGCGTACG
This sequence comes from Phycisphaerales bacterium, assembly GCA_020427695.1. Classification (GTDB taxonomy): domain Bacteria; phylum Planctomycetota; class Phycisphaerae; order Phycisphaerales; family SM1A02; genus JAGQOG01. The sequence goes on along the minus strand of JAGQOG010000433.1, from coordinate 25,302 downwards.
CGGGACTGCGCCTGCAGGATCTTCCAAGCGGACGAGGCACGATCGTCACCTGGATCCTGCCCGGCCCGCTCGAGGGCCAGGGACTCGTCTCGCCGACGGTCTGCCGGCCGGACGTGGTGCTGGCGGTGAACGGCAAGCCCATGAACGCGCGGGAGTGGGACCTGTTCCTCGAAGAGGCCCAGCCTGGTTCGACGGTGACGCTCGTCTACCGGGTGGCGCCCAATCGCGGCGCCGGCATTCCCGACCAGGCGGATCCCAGCGGAGAGATCCGGACCGTCGAGTTCACGCTCGACGAGCGCGACGCCTGGACCGGAACGGTCGGTCGCCCGCGCCTGCTGTCGGCCCGGATGGTCTACGACGGAGCGGCGATCCTGGAGCCCACGGACCCGACCAACGTGCTGGGTGCGGCCATGGAGACCGGTGGCCAGCGGGCCCGGGTGGACCGCCTCCTTTCGTTTCTTTCGACCTGGCCGCTCCTGGAGTCGGACACGCACGAGCTGCCCCTGGTGCAGGCGGGATTCCTGGATCCGTTCCGACTGCCCGACATCGCCGAGCGGGTGATTGCGCCGTCGCGCGGTGTCGCTTCGGCGCCGACGCACGTCGCGGCCGAGATGGCGGCAGAGTGCCTGGCGGCCCCGCCGCGCGAAGCGATCGAACAGGGCTCCTACACCGTGCGGGAGCCGTCGCATGCGGTGTTCGCCGTGGACTTCCTCCTGAACGAGCCGCGGCTCATGGTGCAGGACGCACTCGCCGGCCTGGGGCTCGAGGACGACGCGGCCCGCAGTGCCTTCGCCGCGAAGTGCATCGAGCTGCTGCGCACACCGGGCCGCACGTTCCTGATTCAGGACCATCCCCGGGACCGCATCGAGGTCATTCGCCGCTCGATCGGCGTGGACTTCGAGCGCCTGCTGGCACCGCTGTGGCATTGCGATGTCGACCTGCGCTTCGAGATCGACTGGAGCGCGGTGGAGCGCGAGTCGATTCCCGCCGAGTTGGCGGGCGCCGTCGAGGGGGAGATCGTCGCCGCCGAGAAGGTGCCGGAGCTCGGGTGGATCGTGGTCGGCTGGACGGGACCGAACCGCTACGACATGGCTCGTATCGCCGGGGTGCTCGACCCGGGCGGGGACGACCTGTACGAGGCGAGCGGACCGCGGCTCGGCGTGCGGGGAATCGTGGACCTGGCCGGAAACGACGTCTACCGCGGCACCGACGACCAGGGGCCCGGGGCGGCACTGCTCGGATTCTCGTACATCGACGACCGAGCCGGCGACGATCGCTACGAGGGCGCCCTGCTCTCCGCTGGCGCCGCCATGTTCGGGACGAGCCTGCTCCTCGATCGTGCGGGCAACGACGTGTATGTCGGGAGGGAGTGGTCGGTCGGCGCCGCGATGTACGGCGCCGCGATCGTCATGGATCTGGCCGGCGACGACCGCTACGAGGGGATGCTCCTTTGCGAGGGTGTGGGCGGGCCGCGCGGATTCGGCGCTCTGGTGGACGCCGCCGGACGCGATCTCTACCGCGCGAACGGACCGCAGCCTTCGGCCTATGGCACGCCGGCGGTGTTCGAGTCGTTCAGCCAGGGCGTCGGCTTCGGATACCGGCAGTACGCCGCCGGCGGCATCGGTCTCCTCAGCGACTTGGCGGGCGACGATCGGTACGAGGCTGGCGAGTTCGCCCAAGGTGGCGCGTACTACCACGCGCTTGGCGTGCTGCACGATGGCGCTGGGCGCGATCTCTACTACGGCAATCGCTACGGCCAGGGGTTCGGGGCGCACCAGGCGCTGGGCGCCCTGGTGGACGAGTCGGGCGACGACACCTACTGGTCCATGACCGCCGCCAGCCAAGGCGCGGCGTGGGACATGAGCGTCGGTCTGCTGTTCGACCTGGCCGGGAACGACTCCTACCAAGCCGACGGCCTGGCCCAGGGCGCCGCCGCCAACCAGGCGATCGCCATGCTGATCGACGGCGGGGGGGACGACCGCTACAGCGCGGTCGGCACCGCCGTGCAGGGCCAGGGCAGCGGCAACGGCTACCACTACGGAAAGAGCAGCGCGTTCTCGTACAGCGTGCTCCTCGATCGCGGCGGGCGCGACTGGTATTCGAGCGGTCGTCCGAACGACGCGGTCACCTACACCGGCAGCTACAACGACGCCGATCCGAAGCAGTCCGACCTCGACGGCGTGGCGATCGACGAGGGCGGCTGATCCGGGCCCGATCACGGGACCCGTCGGGGGTCCGAGCGCCGGACTGCTGCCCCTGGGGAGCTCTGGCCGATACCCTCAGGTGTCATGAGCCCGATCCAAACGCTTGTCGATTGGCTCCGTCCCGCCGTGAACCAGCCGCTGAGCGAGCTCAGCGTGTGGCAGCGGCGAGCTCGAACCCTCGTCGATCTCGGTCGATTCGGGGCCAAGCACCTCGCCGAGGACAACGCGCCGCAAATGGCCGCGGCGCTCGCCTACCGCACGCTGTTCGGGCTGCTGCCGGTGCTGGTGGTGGCGATGGTGACGGCGAAGGCGTTCCTCGGCGATCGCCTCCCGGACATCATCGCGTGGCTGGTCACCGCGGCCGGAGTGGACCGCATGTCGATGACGAGCCCCAGCGGCGAGAGTGTGCCTCTCGGCACCTGGCTCGAGAGCATCGCCGCCGAGGCCGGCAGGATGAACCTCTCGGCCCTCGGGTGGGTGGGCGCAGCGGTCGTGGTGTACTCGGCAATCAGCCTGATGGTGACCATCGAGAACTCGTTCAACTCGATCTGCCGGGCGCCGAACGGCCGGAGTTGGCTCAAGCGCGTCCCGATGTACTGGTTCGTGCTGACGGTGGGACCGATCGTGGTCGGCTTCACCCCGGTGCTCGACGCCCGACTGGCGTCCGCCGTCGACTCGGTGGCCCAGTGGCAGACCCTGAGCGCGTTGGCCCTTCGCAGCACTGGCTTCGGCGAGCTGGCGATGGTGCTGGTCGCCGTGTGGCATTGGGCGGCCGCGCTCGGGCAGCTCGCCTGGTCGGTGAGCCTCTTGTGGCTGTTCATGTTCGCGATGTACATGCTGGTTCCGAACGCAGGGGTCGGCGCCCGGTCGGCCCTGATCGGAAGCCTGGTGGCGGCGGTGCTGCTCGAGATGGGCAAGCGGTTCCTCGGCGCCTACCTGTCCAACGCGTTCAGCGTGAGCCGGCTCTACGGGTCGCTGGGCCTGGTTCCCCTCTTCATGCTGTGGGTCTACGTGATGTGGATGGTGGTGCTCTTCGGACTGGAGGTCGCCGCGCTTGTGCACACGGTGGGCGGTCGCGGATTGGACAATCTGCGCACCTCCGAACTCGAGCGCAGTCTCCAGCGCGGAACACTGGTCGATCCGGCGTCGGTGCTCGTGGTCATGGAGGAGGTGGTGGCCGCCTTCCGCCGGGGCGAGGTCAGCACGCTCGGCGGCGTCACGGAGCGGACGGGGCTCGATCCGATCGCGGTTCAGCGCATGGTGGAGCGGCTGATCCAGCGCGGCTTCCTCCACCGCGTCGAGGCTCCGCGCGAGGGCGTGGCCCTGGCGCAGCCGCCCGACGGCATCTCCGCCGAGGCGCTCATTCAAGTCGGGTTCGAGCTGGCGGAGGCCCGCGACAGTCCGCGCTTCGGGGTGGTTCAGCGGCTGCGTCAGGTGCAGCGGGAGTTCGCGCACGGCCGTTCGCTGGAGTCACTGCTCGTTTCTCCCGTGCCCGCTCCACCGCCGATCGAGGCCCTGGAGTCTTGACGGCGGTCCGGGCGCTGGACGACACTTCCTCCCGCGGGATCGCTTCCGCAAGCCGATCGATCCTCTCCCCACCCATCCTGTTGGTCCCCGGCCGGAGAACTGCCATGACTGCAGGCCTGTCCAGCGGAACCTCTGCCGGCGCTCCGGCACCGCAACCCGTGCCCAGCATCTCGGCCTCGCGTGCTCCCGCAAAGCCGACCGAATCGGCTCCCGGCCTGTGCACCCTGCTGGATCGCGCCGAGATGGCGGCCCGGCGGTTGGAGTGCGATCTCTCGAGGCTGGAGGGCGAGTCGTCGCGGGCGGCGGCCCACGTTGGCGAGTTGCACGAGTGCCTGCGGCTGGGCGCCCAGATGCTGCAGGCGTTGATGCGCGAGTGCGAGCGGATCGAGTCGGTGCGCAACGCTTCGGGATAGGGCCGGCGGGCTCGGCGACCGGTCCTCAGGTTCGGGGTGGATTGGTCCGATAGACACGGCAGGACCGTCGCATCGCCTCCTGCCCCCAACGGGTCGGTGTGCGGAACGCACCATGTCGCACCGCATCCGCTGCATCACGCTCGGCGGCGGCCTCGCCGCCATCGCCCTGACGGGATCGCTGAACGCGCAGGTCGGCGGCTTGACTCCGGTCGACCCGTGGGCCGGCGAGGGCATGCGCACCCACGCGCCCACGACTGCCTCCACTCCGACGGAGGCAGTGTCGCTACCCGAGATGATCTCGGGGTGGGAGACGCTGCCCGGCGAACCGGTCATGCCCGTGTTCGACGCGGGCGTTGTCTACCGCAGAGGCTGGACGGCACTGCTGGGCGGGATCAACGGTGACTTCGCGGTTGTGTCCGTGATCCAGATCCACGATCCCGTGGCCGGGTGGCTGCCGATCTCGTCCCAACTGCTGGAGCCCAGGGCCCGTGCGACCACGACCGTCTTGGAGGACGGGCGCGTGCTGGTCGTAGGAGGTGTGGCCGGGACCCTCGGCGGCGAGCTTCATCCGCTGGCGACCTGCGAGGTGGTGGATCCCTTCGTGGCCGGCTCGGCCCGGGCCGTGCCGCGCCTCGACGAACCCCTCGTCGGCCACTCCGCCCACCGGCTCGGCGACGGATCGGTGGTGGTGGTGGGCGGCCACGCGGCGCGACGGTTCGACCCGCGGTCGCTGGCGTGGACCGAGCGGATCTCCTTGGCGCGTCCGCGGACGGAGCACGCCAGCGCCGCGCTTCCCGACGGTCGGATCATCGTGATCGGGGGCGACGTGGACACCTTGGGCGGTGCCACGATCGAGACGGTGGAACCGGCGCGGGGAACCTCGACGCTCTGGTCGGCGACGCTCGAACGTCCGACCACGTGCAGCAGTGCGGTGTGTCTCGACGATGGTCGCATCCTGGTGGTGGGCGGATTGGACGAGCGGGCCGGTCGCACGACGAGCCGCTGCTGGCTGCTCGATCCCGAGCGCCAAACGGTCACCGCCGGTCCGTCGCTCCCGCTGGTTCACGGCGTGGCGTGCGCTGCGGTCTTCCCGGACCGGCTTGGCGCCGTCATCGTGGGCGGCGAGTGGCGGAACGGGGAAGAGCGCGGCGAGCCGCATGCGGCGTACCTGTTCCAGGCAGGCGAACCCGGCGGGCGGCTCGGCGACCGGCTCTGGCGCCTCGCGGAGATGCCGGAGGGCGGCTGTCGCGGCCAGTGGCATCGGCGGCGGAACGGCCGGCTGGCGGTCCAGGGCGGGTACGCCTACCTGGACGAGGAGCAGGCGCGTCTGCGGCAGACGCTCCCCGGACCCAAGGTGTCCGGAGCGCTGTACGAACTGTGGATCGCCGATCTGGGAAGGCAGGCCGACTAGGGACTGTGCTCCAGCCAGGTGCGGTCCGAGGATCGCGCTCGACCCCTGCGACACCCAAGCGGAGCCGCCAGCGTGCCGATGCCCTTCCCATGACCCCATCCAGTGGAAAAGCGGCCGCCAAGAAGAGCCTGCCGGCGGGAATCGCCGAAGCCACCATCGAGTTTCGGGACGGTGTGCTTCTCGCCGACGTGCCCGGTCCGAACATCGGTCGCATGGAGGCCCCCGCCCTGGTGGCCCAGATCGGCGAGGCGGTCGATCGTTCGGGGCGGGGGTTCCGGACCCTGGCGCTGGACCTTTCGAAGGTGAGCCTGATGTCGGGCATGGGCCTCGGATTCTGCATCGAACTCCACAAGCGGGCGCGGGCCCGTGGAGCGGACTGCGTGGTCACCGGACTGAACGCGCACCTGCGGGACCTGTTCCGGCTGATGCGGATCGATCGGCTGTATAGGATTGCACTCACGCGGGACGAACTGCCCTGGGGCACGTGAGCTGCTGGCCGACGGGAGTCGCCAACCGACGGCGTGCATGCCCCAGCGCAGCGCGGACCGAAGGAGCCGACGATGCCCTCCGCGCCAGCGAATCGTGACTCGTCCCGGATCCCAAACCGGATCCAACGCGCCATCCCGCTCCGGTCGGGGCTCGCCGCCACGATGCTCGCCCTGGGGGTGGCATCGGCAATGAGCGGTTGCTACTCGCGCGTGGTGAAGACCGACGGCGTGACGCCCGGTGTCACCGAGGTCTACGAACCGAACCTCCCGGACGAGAAGCCGCGGAAGACCGGCGGACTGACCTGGTCCAAGTCCGTCACGGGCGGTTCCAAGCCGACCACCACGCCGCCCATCGACGAGTAGTCGATGGGGAAGGACTCCGTCACGCGCCGAATTGGCGGGGTCGGACGGCGCGGACTAGGATCCAAGCCGTCGTGTTCGTCGAAGACCTTCGGTTCAAGCGTTGGTGCGGGGCACCATCGCCCCTAGGAGCGTCCATGGGCATCGAATCCGCTCTTCCAGTCGACAGCATCCTGACGACGCAGCTCCACCGGGTGATCAACTGGGCCCGGCGCTCGAGCATCTGGCCGCTTCCGTTCGCAACGGCATGTTGCGGCATCGAGCTCATGTCCACGGCATGCAGTCGTTTCGACCTCGCACGCTTCGGGGCCGAGGCGATGCGGTTCAGCCCGCGGCAGTCCGACCTCCTGATCGTGGCCGGCCGGGTTGCGGTGAAGATGCTGCCCGTGCTCCAGCGGGTCTACATGCAGATGGCCGAGCCGCGCTGGGTGATCTCGATGGGCGCGTGCGCCTCGACCGGCGGCGTGTTCGACACGTACGCGGTGGTTCAGGGCATCGACCAGTTCATCCCGGTGGACGTCTACGTGCCGGGCTGCCCGCCCCGACCCGAGATGCTCATCGAGGGCGTGATGGCGATCCAGCGGATCATCGATCGCGACAACATCCCCTACGACGACCAGGGAAAGCGGATCCCGCTCCAGGTGGCGCTGGCCCCGAACTACGAGCCGCGCGGGCAGCCGGTTGAGGTCACGATTGGCGCGAGCTGAACAAGGTCGAGGCATCGAGGCATCAAGGCATCAAGGCATCGGGCGTTCGAGGCATTGAGGGCTGCTGGCGTGCGCAGCACGCGCTACGCATGCGCCACGCGCTTGGCGGCTCCGCGCGTCTCCCGCACTTCGGTGCCGCCGATCCCGATCGTGACCACGGTGAAGCCCGCCAGTGTCAGCGACGAGTGATTCAGCCAGTTGCGGCAGTCGCCCACGAGGCGCCCCGGCATGTGATCGGAGAAGCTCCGCGACGAAAGGGTGCGGTACTGCTTGTGCTCGGTCACGAGGACCGCGGCGGCGGCGCCGTCCAGGACCGACTCCAGGTCGTTGGAGACGGTGTGGGTGCGCGTGAATCCATGGTGCTCGCCGGGCTCGACCACAGGATCGTGGATCGCGGGCTTCAGGCCGGCCTCCAGGGCCGCCTCGGCGAGAAGGAACGCCGGGCTTTCCCGGGGATCGTCGATGTCGCACTTGTAGGCGCAGCCGAGGATGGCCAGCTTGTCGCCCGCGGCGAGCTGGCCGGTTGCCATGAGCCGGTCGAGCATGCGCTTGCCCTGGGTGTCGTTCACATGGCGCGACTCGCGCAGCAGCCCGCTGATCTCCGGATACGCCTCGATCAGGAACCACGGATCCACCGGGATGCAATGGCCGCCGACGCCCGGACCGGGGGAAAGGATCTTGACCCGCGGGTGCAGGTTGGCGAACTCGATCGCCTTCCAGATGTCGACGCCGACCTCTTCCGCGATGCGGGCGAAGACGTTCGCCACCGCGATGTTGACGTCGCGATAGGTGTTCTCCATGAGCTTGCACAGCTCGGCGGTCTGGTCGTCGGTGATCGTCATGTTGCCTTGGCAGAAGCGCTCGTACATCGCCTTGGCCCGGTGCGCCGCCTCGGGCGTGAAGCCGCCGATCGTCCGGCTGTTGGTGACCAGCTCGGTGATCGTGTTTCCCGGGAGCACGCGTTCGGGGCAGTAGCAGAGGTCGAAGTCCACGCCCGGCTTCAGGCCGCTGCCTTCGGCGATGATCCGGCCCACCACGTTGCGCGTCGTGCCGACGGGGGAGGTCGACTCGAGGATCACGAGGTTGCCGGGCTGGATCAGCGGCGCGATGGCCCGCGCCACGCTCTCGACGGCGCGCAGATCGACGCCGTGCTCGCCGGTCTTGGGATCGGCGGACGTCGGCGTGGGCACGCAGATGACGAAGATCTCGGAGGCTTCGCCGCGCGTCGCCGCCACGAGGTTCCCGCTGCTGAACGCGGCGCTGACCACCGTTGCGAGTCCCGCCTCCTTCAGGCACGTGCGCCCCTCCTGGAGCGCCTCGACCACCTGCTGGTTGACGTCGATGCCGAGGACTTGGAAACCCGCCGTGGCCAGGAGGCTGGCGGTGGGAAGTCCGACGTAGCCCAAACCGTAAACGCAGATCTCTGCCATGGCTCTCTCCGAATCGAGACGAGGACGATGATATGGGGGTCTGAAGTCGGCTCGGCGCCGTGAACGCACCGCGCGGTTCCGTCGTGGTAGATGGGGCTATGGCTGCGGCGACGCCGCGAACCAGCGTTCGAGGGCGTCGGCAATGCGCTCCGCGGCGTGGCCGTCTCCGTATGGATTGATGACCGACGACATGCGCTGGCGGAGGGCGTCGTCCTCGAGCAGACGCGACACCTCGCCAACGATGCGGTCGAAGTCGGCGCCCACCAGGCGAACGGTCCCCGCGTCCACCGCCTCGGGTCGTTCCGTCGTGTCCCGCATGACCAGAACCGGCTTGCCCAGGCTCGGTGCCTCCTCCTGCACGCCGCCGGAGTCGGTCAGGATCAGCGTGGAGCGGTTCATCAGGGCCACGAAGGGCAGGTAGGGAAGCGGCTCGATCAGGTGGATGTTGCGGCGCCGCTCCCCGCTCGAGTCGCCACCGCTCGTCCCCAGGATCCGCTCGACCGGGCGGCGCACGTTCGGATTGAGGTGCACGGGGTAGACGAAGTCCGTGTCGGCGTAGCGGCGGGCGAGTTCGGCGATCGACCGGCAGATCTGTTCGAATCCCTCGCCGAAGTTCTCTCGCCGGTGGCCCGTGATCAGGACCAGCGGACGGCTCGAGGCCATGATGGCCGGATCGAGTCCGGGGATCGCGGGCGGCTGAGCCTGGATCTTGTCGCACGCCATGAGGAGCGCATCGATCACCGTGTTGCCCGTGACCAGGATGCGCTCGTCCGACACGCCCTCGCGCAAGAGGTTGCCGCGGCTGACGCTTGTCGGGCAGAAGTGCAGCGCCGTCAGCCGCGACGTCAGGACGCGATTGGCCTCCTCGGGCCAAGGGTGGTCGAGATCGAAGGTGCGCAAGCCGGCCTCGACATGGCCGACCGGCACGCGCCGGTAGAAGGCCGCCAGCGCGGTTGCGAGAACGGTCGTGGTGTCGCCCTGCACGAGCACCATGTCCGCGGGGTTCTGGGCGAACTCGACGTCCACCGCCTCGATCGCCCGGGCCGTGAGGCCGGCCAGGGTCTGCTCCGGGCGCATGAGGTTGAGATCGCTGTCGGGCGCAATGTCGAAGACCTCGAGCACCTGATCGAGCATCTGCCGATGCTGTCCGGTCACGCAGACGCGGCAGTCGATGCCGTTCGTGGCCCGCAGGCGATGGACCACCGGCGCCATCTTGATGGCTTCTGGTCGCGTGCCGAAGACAACGGTGACTCGGGGCATGGGGCGGACGGGCGTGTATCGGTTATCGGCCACGACGGGCCGTGCGTCGGGCGGGAGGTATCAGGTATCGGGTTTTGGACCATGACGGCTTGGGGCCGAATCGCGATCCACGTCGGTTGGTCGGGATTGGACTCCGTTATGGCGCCTCTTCGCGGCGTTCGCCGTCGGTGGTCAAGTCGACGCCGCCGTCGGTCGCGGCGAACCAGGCGAAGTACCGGGCATGCACGAGCACGGTTCGATCCGCTCCGGGTCCGGTCGGAACGACCTCCACGGTGCCGGCGGCGGGATGCCAGAGGAACGTGAGCGTCACGTCGCCCTGCTGGGCGGTCCATGGAGCGTTGGCAGCGCGTTGTGCGATCCAGGGATAGGGATAGGTGCGGCGCTCGCCGCCCGCCTCGACCGCCACGACCGGCGTCATGAGCGTCAGCCCGTCGCGTTCGAGCGCGGCGGGTTCGGGCAGCGGAGCCGCATCGAACATCAGCTCGCCCAGCGACCAGTAGCGGCGGTAGTCGATGTCCTTGTAGCGCTTGACCGACGCCGGATCGCGCTCCATCACCGTGGTATCGGGATGCGCGGCCAGCCAAGTATCCCAGGCGACCACCTGGGTGCCGGGCAGGAGGGACAGTCGGTCGCCTGCTCGTGCCGCCGGACCGGAGATGGCCCGCGCTTCGAGTTGGCTCCAAAGGCTCGGCTCGGCGTCGTCGAGGTCGTACATCACCAGGTTCGAGTTCAGCAGGAGGCCGCTCACCCGGAAGCGCACGGTTCGATCGCCGATGCGTCGCGAGGCCACCACGGCGCTGTCGCAAAGTCCGCTGTACGTCACCACGATGGGCTCGCCGCCGAGCGTGTCGTTCACGACCTCGTGCGCGTTCATCAGGCGAATCGGGTACGCCCGGGCCGCACCGTTCACGACCACCCCGATGACCCGATCCGAGGAGACGATGAACTTGCCGCGCTCGTGGCGGTTGATCTCGAGCACCTCGCCGCCCGGCACCGACCGCGGATCGTCGAGGGCGGGCAGGAAGTCGCGCGGATTCCCGCTGGCGGCGAGGATCCCCTCGCCGATCTCGAGGTCGGCGAGGGAGAAGCCGTAGCTTGCGACGCTGCGTCCGTCGCCGATCGGACGCGTTCCGAACAGGACGCCGGCGAAGGCCCACGCCAACAGGGCGACGCAGAGCACGGCCGACAGCAGCACGACCCATCCGCCACTGGCGAACGTGAGCCGAACGGCCTGGGACTCGGACGCGGGACGGGAACCGGTCCCGCGGGGATCGGATCCGGATGGAGCGGACGGACCGGGGGAAACGGTGTTCACGGCGCCGCCACGGTCCGAACCGGCTCCCCATCGGCGGCCAGGACCGCCGTGACCGCCGCTCGCGTGTCGGTGATGCCGCGATCGGCGGAGGTTGGCGGCGTTCCGCGATCGACGAGCATCGCGAACATGAGGAGCGGCAGGTAGGTGATGCTGGCCAGGAAGACGGCGCGGGCACGGGCGTCGGTCGGCGAGGCGAGCATGCGCACCGCGAACACGCTCATGCCGAGCCCGAGGACGAGGGCGACGGCGGCGTACAGCGGCCCGGCGAGTCCGGCGAGCGCAATCAGCAGACCGAGCGGAACAAGCAGCGCACTCGTCAGCACGATGACTTCGCACGTGACGCGCCCGCGCACGTCCACGACCGGCAGCATCGCATGGCCGCCGCGGCGGTAGTCGTCGCGATAGAGCCAGGCGAGGGAGAGGAAGTGGGGCAGTTGCCACACGAAGAGCACCGCCGCGAGCAACCAGGCGCCGCGACCGAGCGAGCCGGTGGCCGCGGCCCAGCCGATCATCGGCGGGACCGCACCGCAGACGGCGCCGACCAGCGTGTTCAGCGTGGTGCGCGGCTTCATCGGCGTGTAGGCCAGGACGTAGAGCAGAATGTTCCCGAGCGCCAGTCCAGCGGCGAGGAGATTCGCGCCCATCGCGAGGACCATCGTTCCCGCGTAGCCCAACAGCACGCCGATCGAGAGGGCGTGAATGGTCCCGATGCGTCGCGCCGGAAGCGGTCGGAAGCGCGTGCGTTCCATCAACGCATCCCGCCGCGCCTCCCAGAGCTGGTTGAGGACGGCCGCGCTTCCCGCGGCGAGCGCTGTGCCGACCACCGCCGCCACAAGGGCGGTCCACGGAATCGGCGACGGTGCCGCCACCATGAAGCCGACGGCCGCCGTCAGGACCACCATCGCCGACAGGCGCGCCTTCGTCAGCTCGACATAGTCGGCCCAGAGTCCCGGCCGATCCTGGTCGGGGACCGCGAGCGGCGCCTTCGAGAGTGTCGAGGGAACGGTCGTCATCGAACGAGGCAAAAACAACACCCTGACGTCCCTGCCAGAGCCGGTTTCAGGACGCCGGATGGTACCGGATGCGGGCGACGACCTTGGGAGTCCCTGTCGGTCGCCTTTGTGAAATCTGTCACATACTATGAGCGCCGGCCGGCTGGCGGCAAGATGGGCGATCGTCGGCTCGCTGCCACCGCCTCTCGGAGGTCTCCATGAGCCAACTCGCCGATCCTCGGTCGTCCGGGGCACCTTCCCCCGATTCCGACACCGGAGCGGGATCAGGCGTCGTCGAACCGACGCTGCCGGTCATTCGCCCGGGCGCCGGTCGAATCGCCGCCCTGGGCTTCGGCACCGCCGTGGCCATGTGGGCGGTGGCCTACGTCGCCTTCATGGGTCCCGGGTTGATCGCCGGGGAGCTGCTCTTTGGGGTGATGCTGATCGCCCTCTTCGCCGGCGGATTCCTGGCCGGTCGGACGGGCACGGGAACCGACGGTTTCCGGGTCGGGGCGGTGGCGGCCGCGGTGAACATGCTGCTGGTCGGCAGCCTGTTCGGCGGCAAGGACGCCATCGAACTCGGCACCGCGGGAATGTGGGTGGGCGGACTCTGGATCACATCCCTGGTCCTGGCCGGTGCGGGCGGGTTCTTCGGCGCGCGACGAGCAGTGCCAACGGTGCGGTCGTGGCCGGGCGTCTTCGCGCTCGTCGCGGCGGGAACGGTGTTTCTTCTATTGATCACCGGAGGGCTCGTCACCGGTCTCGAGGCCGGACTGGCGGTGCCCGACTGGCCCAACAGCTTCGGTCACAACATGCTGCTCTATCCGCTGAGCGAGATGAAGGGTGGCGTGTACTACGAACATGCCCATCGTCTCTACGGCATGCTCGTCGGGCTCACCACGATCACGCTCGTCTACGTGGTCTGGCGCAGCGATCGGCGGCGGTGGGTGAAGTGGATCGCCGTGGCCGCGCTGGCCATGGTGTGCATCCAGGGACTGATGGGCGGCCTGCGGGTCACGGGGCGCTTGACGCTCAGTGCCGAGTCTTCGGAGCTGGCGCCGAGCATTGCGCTCGCGATCGTCCATGGCGTGTTCGGCCAGGTCGTGTTCGCCACGCTGGCGCTGCTCGCCGCATTCACCAGCACGGCGTGGACGACCGGCCCGGGCCCCGCGCCCTCCGCGGCGGCCAAGGGCGATCGGACGACGACGGTGATTCTCGTCGTGGCGATCGTGCTCCAACTTGTCCTCGGCGCGTGCTATCGGCACCTCCAGACCACCGAGTCGCAGCCGATGTGGGCCTTGCACGGGCACCTGACGGTTGCGGCGCTGGTGGCGACGATGGCGCTCGTGGTCGGCCTGCGGGCTTGGGGCACGCACGGCGAGTCGCCGGTCATGCGGCGACTGGGCCTGGCGCTGGTGGCGCTCACCGGCTTCCAGATCGTGCTCGGAATCGCCGCTCTGGCCGCAGTGCTGCTTCGGAGCGGCCCGCGCATTCCCGTTTACGAGGTTGTGCTGACCTCGGCGCACCAGGCGACCGGGGCGCTCGTTCTGGCGACGGGGGCGTTGTGCGCGGTGTGGGTGCGGCGACTCTTCGTTCCCGCGCCCGGGTCGGCGGCGTAGGACCGGAGAACGGCTCGGGCGGAACGCGCGGTGGCGCCGGCCGCCCGCCCGGCTTGCTCATTCGAACTTCCGCGACGACGATGCTCCGGCGCCTGGGCGTGCGCCGCCGATTCAGAAGGGACCGCATGAGCTACCCCGAAGTCCGTTCGTTCGCCTCCGATTCGCCCTTGGACCTCGCCGACCTCGGGGCGATCGCGTGGCGTCGAAAGTGGACGGGCCTCCTGCTCTTTGCGCTCGTCTTCGGCTCGACGTTGGCCCTTCGCGGGCTGTCGTCGAAGGTGGCGGTGGTGGCGCTCGTGCGCGTGGCGGGGGGGATCGACGAGAATCGCGCCGTGGCGCTTGTTCCGGCCGAGCTTCTCAAGGATCTGGCGGTTCAAGCCTTCGCGCCTCAGGTCCAGGCGACGGAGACGCCGGCCGACGCCGCGATCCTCGACGATCTCAAGGTCGAGCCTGGGAGTCTCGGAAGGCTGGTGCGACTCTCGGTGACCGTCAGGAAGGAGCGGGCGGAGACGGCGGAACGCCTGCTCATGGCGGTGGGCGAACGAATCGTCGCGTACCAGCAGCCGACGTTCGACGAAGCACTCGCCGCCGCACGCCTGGAGAAGGAGGTGGCGGAGGTTCGGCTGGCCAGCCTCCAGCGGGCCGAGGCGGCGCTGCTGTCCGGCCAGGAGGAAGGTGCGGCTCCAACGCTCGACGCGGGCATGCTGATCTCGATGCGCGAGGCGATCGAGGCATCGGTGCGGGGCGCGGCGTTCCGGCTCTCCCTCTTGCAGGCGCCGGGCCTGATCGAGATCCCCTCGCGAGCCGAGCCGACGGGACTGCTGCGCCCGGTGAACGTGCTGATCAGCCTGGTGGGAGGCATCGGAGCAGCGGTTTTCGGAGTGTCGTTCGCCGAGCTGGCGGCGCGGACCCGCCGGCGTCTCGCGGAAGCGCCGCGTGCGGCCTGAACGCCATGCCGGCGCTCGACCGAAGGCGGCGGGCACGCGGCACATCGCGGTGACCGCAATCGGCACTTCGGCGGCGCAGATGCTCACGCTTCTGAGCACGCCCGTGCTTTCCCGGCTCTACGACCCGGAGGCGTTCTCCGTTTGGGCCCTGTTCGTGGCGGTCGGCGTGCTGCTCGGCGGCATTTCGACGCTCCAGTACGACGCCGCAATCATCCTCCCGCGACGGGAGCGGGTGGTCGCGGCGCTGATCCTCTTCGCACTGGCCGCCGCCACCGTCGTGGCGTTGGCGGGGATTCCGATCGCGATGCTCGTGGGATCGGTGTACCACGCCACGCTGCCCAAGGGGCTTTCCAACGTGATCATGGCCCTGCCCGTCTATGCGCTGGCGGCCGGGTGTCAACGCGTCGGAATGGGCGTGCTCATCCGCGAGGGTCGGTTCGGACGGATCGCGTGGACCACGGCCCTTGTGCCGGGCGGAACGACCGTGGCGCAGCTCGCCTTCGCATGGGCACCGGTCTCGCAGGCGATGGCGCTCGTGATGGGGTCGATCGTCGGCATGGTCGTGTCCGCTGCGGTCGCCCTTCCGCCCACGATCGGGCTGCTTCGTCGTTGCCGGCGTCCCGAGCTGCGCCGGATCGGCTTGGCGGTCGGGCGATACCGGCGCTTTCCGTTGCTCGTGCTCCCGTTCCACTGTCTCGAGATCTTCACGGTGCGGGGCGTCTACCTGATCCTCGGGCGCTGGCCGAATCCGAACCTCGTCGGCTGGTACGCGTTCGCCGATCGGCTCCTCACGGCGCCGGCGGCGCTGGTTGGAGCCTCGATCCGACCGGTGTTCGCGAACGCCGGAAGCGTGCACGACATCAGGTCGCTGGGCGATCTCGTGACGGGGGGCGTCCGCTTGATCGCCGCCCTGGCGGTCCCCGGGTGGGTGGTGGCGATGGTGTATGCCGACTGGCTGGTGCCGACCATCCTGGGCGAGCGCTGGGCACCGACGTCGGACCTCATGCGGGCGATCGCGCCCGCCGCGCTCGCCATGCTCTTCGCCACTTGGCTCGACCGCTCGTTCCACCTCCTCGAGCGCCAACGCGCTTCGCTGATCCTGGCCCTGGTGTTCGGCATCTCCGGACTCTCCTTCTTGGCGGCATCCCACGCCCTCGGATTCGATCCGGTGACCGGTCTGGCCGGTGTGGCCGCGGCCCGCGTGCTCCATGCCGGCGCGATACTCGTGGCGGTCTACCGCTTCGCCGGCTACGGCATGGGGCGACTCGTGCGGGCAATGGGCATGGCCTCGGTGCTGCTGGCGACAACCGCCGGCGTGGCCCTCCTGCTTCGGAGCGCGCTGCGCCTCGACCTTGCGTGCATCGCCTCCGCCGCCGTCGCGGCCTGCCTCTCCGGATGGCGGGCGAACCGCGAGTGGCGTCGGCTGCGATCACCGCGGTAGTTCAGGTCGTCGTCCTCGCCGTGGTGCGTTCCGCCCGCATGTCGGACGGGACGCGCCGAACCGAGGCTGTCCACGCCCATTTCGTCGTTCAGTTCGTCGCTCGATCCGTCGGCTCTGGCGCCCGCAACCAGGCGATCGCGAGCAGCGGCACGAGCCCGAAGGTCAGTCCGGCGATCGGCGGATCCACACTCGTGAACACCAGGAAGAGCGGGGCGGCGAAGAACGCGGCCGCGCCGGCGATCGAGCCGATGTGGGAGCGAAGCGCATCGACCAGGCGCAAGAGCACGCCCAGGAGCGCCGCATACACCATGATGCCGATCCAGCCCGCGTGCATGAAGCCGCTTCCGATCCAGCCGGTGTTGGCGTGCTCGTTCGTTCCCAGGTACCGGCCGATCACCTCCGGCAGCGGAAGGTCGTAGCGCGGCGCGACGATGCCCAGGCCGATCTTGCTGTTCGACCACAGCACGAGCGGCTCGTGGGCGAAGAAGTCGTGGTAGACGCCGTTGATCAGCGCGGGCAGGAACACGCCGCGATCGAACATCACCATGGCCACCGTTCCCAGCCGGTCCCAGGCCGGCACGAACGCCGCCACCGCCAGCACGACGGCGAGGCCGGCGATCAGGCTGAGCGGGGCCCAGCGCCGCCGCCCGGCCAGCCAGATGGCGACCGTCACCACCACCAGCAGGAACGCCGCCCGGTGCGCCACGACGCCGAACTGCACCACCGCGAGCACGACGGCCGTCACGACGATCCACCGGCGGCGCGTGGCCAGTCCCACCGCGATCGTGGCGGGAATGAGCGCCGCGTATCCCACGGAGCTCAGGTAGACCAGGGCCGGAGACAAGCGCTCCGCCACCACCGCGCGGAAGGCGTGCACCTGCATGGGGTCGAAGCTGATGCTCCCGGTGCCCACCACGAGGATCAGCGACCCCACGATCGCCGTGCTCGTGCCGAGGAGCGCGAGGTCGACGAGCCGGCCCTCGAACCGCGGGCCCTTGGGCAGACGGAGCGGGAGCAGCCGCGTGCCCGTTGCGATCAGGAATCCCAGGCAGGTGGCCAGCGTCATCCCGTCCGATCCCCCCGAGCAGCTCCAGATCACGAGCATCGGCAGGACGGGCAGGAGCAGGTGGAGGTGAAGCAGGAGATCCGACGGACGTCGCGGGACGGCAGGCAACGCCATCGCCAGGAGACCCAGGAGCGACATGGCTTCGATCGCGCGGGGGACGGAGAGTTCGGCCACGTAGCCGCGGTAGCGGTAGAGGGGCCCGTGGACCGAGAGGTGCACGACCACCGCGGCGAGGAAGACGCCCAGGTAGCCGAGGGCCACGACGGCGCGCTGGGCCAGCTCCTTCTCGGCCTCGATCTCCGCCATGGTGCCGAAGTTATACTCGCCCGATGCACGTCGTACACGTCACCAGCGTTCACCCCTGGGACGACGTGCGCATCTTCCACCGCCAATGCCGCTCGCTCGCGGCCACCGGGCATCGCGTGTCGCTCGTGGCGGCCCGGGGTCCGGAGCCGCGCGAAGCGACCACGCACGGCGTGCACGTTCACCTGCTTCGGTCGCCCACGGGCCGATGGGATCGCATGGTGCGGCTGGCCCCGGCGCTCATGCGGGCGGCGCGGGCGCTCGAGCCCGACATCATCCACTTTCACGATCCGGAGCTGCTGCCGTTCGGCGCCCGCTTGCCCTCGGGCGTGCGCGTGGTCTACGACGTTCACGAGGACGTGGCCGAGGACATCCTGGACAAGCCCTGGCTGCCCGCTCCGCTTCGGCGCACGGCCGCGCGGTCCTACCAGCTCGTCGAACGGAGGTGCCTCCGGCGCATCGACGGGATCGTGGCGGCGACCCCGTACATCGGCGGGCTCTACGCCGGACGCGAGGTGGCGCTGGCGCAGAACTTCCCCATTCGCGACGACCTCGCGTGCGGCGGTCCGCCGCACGCCGTGCGATCGCCGCACGTGGTGTACGTCGGCGGACTCGGTGCCGCCCGCGGGACGTTCGAGATGCTGGAGGGATTCCGCCGGGTTCGCTCTCCCGGTGCCCGCCTGCTGGTGGTGGGGGACTTCGACGACGCCGGCGAGCGCCGCGAGATCGAGGCGGTGGCGGCGGGCGATCCGCGCATCGAGTTCCGGGGCCGGATGCCGCGCCCGGAAGTGCGCACGCTGCTTCCCACCTGCAGCGTCGGCGTGGCCCTCTATCGCGCGACCGGCAACTACGTGCGTTCGCAGCCGAACAAGCTCTTCGAGTACATGGCCGCCGGCGTTCCCGCCGTGGCGACGGGCTTTCCGTTGTGGCGCGAGTTCGTCGAGGGGAGCGGCTGCGGGGTGTGCGTCGATCCAACCGACGCCCTTGCGGTCGCGGAGGCGATCGATCGCCTTCTGGCCGATGTCCAGATGCGGGACCGCATGGCGGCCGCAGGGAGACAGGCGGTTCGCGAGCGCTACTGCTGGGAGCACGAGTTCGAGGCGGTGCTCGGTCTCTACGGCAGGCTGCTGGACGCCTGATCGACACCTGATCGAGGGGAACGCCGTACACTCGCCCGCCGATGTGCGGCCTGGTCGCGGCCTTCGCCTGCTCTTCCCGTCCGCTTCCCCCGGGGGCGGTTGCCGATGCCGTGCGCGCCGTGGCCCATCGCGGTCCCGACGGACACGGCATGCGCTGCGGCGATCGTCGGGGCGCCTTCGCCGAGGAGTCGGCCGATGGCGCCCGCTGGGCGCTTGGCCACCGGCGGCTGGCGATCGTCGGACTTGGTCCCGAGGGGGACCAGCCGATGGTGCGGGACGGCGCCTGGATCGTGTTCAACGGCGAGATCTACAACTGGCGCGAGCTGCGGACGGAGCTGGAGGCGCTGGGGGAGCGGTTCCACACCCGCACCGACACCGAGGTGATGCTCGCCGCGTGGGGGCGTTGGGGCGCCTCGTTCGTCGCTCGGCTGCGCGGGATGTTCGCCTTCGTGATCGTCGATCCGGCGCGGGGGACAGCCATCGCGGCACGCGATCGACTGGGGATCAAGCCGTTGTACCTCTGGCAGGACGCGGACCAGGCCGTCTTCGCCTCGGAAATCAAGCAGTTCGCGGCCTGGCCGGGGTTCTCCGCCCGCGCCGATCGGCAGGCGGTCGCCGATTTCCTGCTCGACGCGCTGGTCGACCACGATCCCGACACGACGATGTTCGACGGGGTGCGACCGCTGCGCCCCGGCTGCCTCGTGGAGTGGCGTCTCGCCGCCGCACCCGATGCCGGGGCGCAGGAGCCGTACTGGCATCCCCCCGAGACCCGTTGGGATCTCGGCTGGGAGGACGCGGTCGCGGAGACGCGCGAGCGCTTCGTGGATGCGGTGCGGATGCACTTGCGCTCCGACGTTCCCGTGGGATCGTGTCTCTCGGGCGGTCTCGACTCCTCTGCGGTGGTGGGGGTGAGCGCCGCCGATCTCGGGCAACGGCTGCTCTGCTTCTCGAGCTGCAGCCGCGACCCGCGCTACGACGAACAGCGCTACATCGACGCGGTCGCCCGCGACCATCGGCTCGAGGTCGAGAAGGTGTTCCTCGACCAGGACGAACTGGAGCGCGTGCTCGAGGACCTGGTGTACCACCAGGACCTGCCCTTCACCTCGGGCAGCATGGCGTGCCAGTGGATCGTGATGCGTCGGGCCCGCGCGAGCGGGGTGCCGGTGCTGCTCGACGGACAAGGCGGCGACGAGCTGCTCGGCGGCTATCGGAAGTACGCCGTGTTCTACCTGCGGTGGCTGCTCGCCCGTCGCCAACCGGTGCGCGCCACCCGTCACCTGTTCGGCGCCCTCGTTCGCGGCGACGGGCGCTTGCTGCGCTTCGATGCCGCCTGGCAGCGCTACCTGCCGGCATGGATGCGGCGCACGAAGGGCGCCGCGGCGCCGGTGCTGGGGGCGGACTACGCCAAGCGGGCTCGCTCCGCCTGGGGCGAGGCGATGCGGGGCGTGCGCGACCTCCGGGAGCATCGGCTCGCGGATCTTCGGCGCTGGAGCCTCCCGGCACTGCTGCGCTACGAGGACCGCAACAGCATGGCCCATTCGATCGAGGCCCGGGTGCCGTTCCTCGACCATCCCCTCGCCGAGCACTTCGTGTCCCTGCCGCCGCAGCATCTCTTCCGCGGCGGTCGATCGAAGCGTCTCCTGGTCGCGGCGCTCGGTCATGCGCTGCCGGAGGAGGTGCGGCGTCGGCGCACCAAGATGGGATTCGAGTCGGCGCTGCGGGAGTGGATGCGGGCGGGCCTGGGTGCCCGACTGCTGCGGGAACTCGGATCATGCCCCTTCCTGTCCGAGGTCGTCGACGGATCCTGGCTGGCCAGCGACGCGCCGCGCACCCTGCCCGCGACGGACGCCGGGCTGGCGCTCGTCTTCCGTCTGCACGTCCTCTCCCGGTGGGCCCGCCGCTTCGCCGTCGAGCCGTGAGCCGCGGTGTAAGATGCGGTCCATGAGCAAGCCCAAGCATCGCTTCGCCCTCGTCGGGTGCGGCCGGATCGCAGCGCGGCACCTGGAGCTCCTGGGCGGAGGCCACGTCGCCGGCGCCGAGCTGGCCGGCGTGTGCGACGTCGTTGCCACCCGGCGCGACGCCGCGGCCAAGCGATGGAATGTGCCCGCCTTCGCGGACATGCACGAGATGGTCGAGTCGGTGAAGCCCGACGCGGTGTCGATCCTGACGCCGAGCGGTCTGCACGCCGAGCATGCGATCGCCCTGGCGCCGCACGGCGTCCACCTCGTGGTCGAGAAGCCCATGGCGCTGACGCTCGAAGACGCCGACGCCATGATCGAGGCGTGCGACCGCCACGCCTGTCGGCTCTTCGTGGTGAAGCAGAACCGGTTCAACGTGCCCGTGGTCGAGCTTCGGCGCGCACTCGAAGGAGGCCGGTTCGGACGGCTGGTCATGGGAACCGTGCGGGTGCGGTGGTGCCGCCGGCAGGGCTACTACGACCAGGACGGCTGGCGGGGCACCTGGTCCATGGACGGCGGCGTTCTCGCGAACCAGGCGAGCCACCACATCGACCTCCTTCAATGGATGCTCGGCGACGTCGAGTCCGTTTCGGCGATGAGCCGAACGGCGCTCGTGGACATCGAGGCGGAGGACACCGCGATCGCGATCCTGCGTTTCCGCAACGGCGCCCTGGGCGTCATCGAAGCGACGACCGCGACCCGTCCCAAGGACCTCGAAGGATCGATCTCCGTGCTCGGCGAGAACGGCACTGTGGAGATCGGGGGATTCGCGGTGAACGAGATGAAGGTGTGGAACTTCGAGCACGAGCTCCCCGACGACGAGCGCATCCGCCGGGACTGCTCGGTGAACCCGCCCAACGTGTACGGCTACGGGCACCATGCCTACTACGAGCACGTGGTGGAGTGCCTCTGCGACCGGTCGCATCAGCTCGTGGACGGCCTGGTCGGACGGCGCAGCCTGGAGCTCATCAACGCGATCTACGAGGCCGTGGAGACGGGCAACCGGGTGGATCTCCAGTTCCGGCCGCGCTTGTGCCGGCTGGGGCAGCCATGAGCAGCCTGGTCGCGGACAGTGCCCGGATCCACCCCGGGGTCGTGCTGGGCGAAGGCACCGTCGTCGAGGACTTCGCGATCGTGGGCGCACCGTTCCGCGGCTGGAACGGCGAGCCGACGGTCATCGGTCCGGGATCGGTCATCCGCTCGCACACCGTGATCTACGCCGGGAACGTGATCGGGGCCCGATTCCAGTCCGGCAACAAGGCGAACATCCGCGAGCTGAACCGGATCGGCGACGACGTCAGCGTGGGCACGCTGAGCGTGGTCGAGCACCACGTGGCGATCGCGGACGGCGTGCGCATCCACACCCAGGCGTTCGTGCCCGAGTTCACCGAGCTCCACGCCGGCGCCTGGATCGGTCCCCACGTGGTGCTCACCAACGCCCGCTATCCCCTCGCACCCGATGCGAAGTCCACCCTCAAGGGACCCGTCGTCGAGGCGGCGGCGCGCATCGGGGCCAACTCCACTGTCCTGCCCGGGGTGCGCATCGGAGCCCGCGCCCTCGTGGGCGCGGGCTCCGTCGTCGTGCGCGACGTCGAGCCAGGCATGATCGTCGTCGGCGTGCCGGCCCGTCCGCTGCGGCCGGTGCCCAACTGACTCTTCGAGAGGACCCGTTTCCATGACCACCACCGGCATCCAGGTTCCCTTCAACGACCTCCATGCGCACTACCTCTCGATCCGCGACGAGATCGATTCGGCGATCGCCGCGGTGATCGCCGAGTCGGCCTTCGTGCGCGGACCCCACGTGGAGCGGTTCGAAGGCGAGTTCGCGGCCGCGATCGGCGTCGAGCATTGCGTCTCCTGTGCCAACGGCACGGACGCCCTCTACATTGCCATGCGGGGACTGGGCCTCGAGCCCGGAGACGAGGTCGTGACCACGGCGCACTCGTGGATCGCGACCTCCGAGACGATCACCCAGGCTGGCGGCCGCGTCGTCTTCGTGGACACCGATCCGAAGACCTACACCATCGATCCTTCCCGGATCGAGGCCCGCATCACGCCGCGGACGCGCGGCATCATCCCGGTCCATCTCTATGGCCAGCCGGCGGACATGGACGCGATCATGACGATCGCGTCCCGGCACGGTCTTTGGGTGCTCGAGGACTGCGCCCAGGCGCACCTCGCCACGTACAAGGGCCGGCAGGTCGGCACGTTCGGTCGCGCCGCAACGTACTCGTTCTATCCCGGCAAGAACCTCGGCGCGATGGGCGACGCGGGTGCGATCGTCACGAACGATGCGGACCTCGCGCAGTGGATGGCCCTGTACGCACGGCACGGCGGGAAGGGAAACCACCTCATCGAAGGCATCAACAGCCGGCTCGACGGCCTTCAGGCGGCGATCCTCTCGGCGAAGCTCCCGCACCTCCGCAACTGGACGGCGGCGCGGCGCCGCATCGCCGAGGCGTACGACCGCGGGCTGGCCGGCGTTGGCGACCTCGTGCTGCCCCACCGAGGACCGAACCGCGACCACGTGTTCCACCTCTACGTGATCCAGACGTCGAAGCGCGACACGCTCCGCGAATTCCTGGGGGCCCGCGGCATCCAGTCGCAGGTCAACTACCCGCGTTGCCTTCCCGCCTGCGACGCCTACGCCCACCTCGGCCATGGACCCGCGGACTTCCCCTCGGCGTGGAGCGCCCAGGACCGCATCCTGTCGCTGCCGATCTACCCCGAGATGGGCGACGACCAGGTCGATTCCGCAATCGCCGCGGTTCGCGACTTCTACGAGGGAGCGTAGCCGGCATTGCTCGCCTGGCTCGTCAAGCTCGAGGACCCGATCCCCGGCGATCCGAACTACCGGCCGTTCCGCACCGGCATGCTTGCGGATGCACTCGTCGCCCACGGGCACGCCGTGGTGCGCTGGGCCAGCGGGTTCGACCACTACAACCGACGCCGACGCGCCGAGGGAGACGCGATCGTCGAGGCGGGCGAGCGCTTCGAGATCCGGCTGCTCGATGCGGGGCGGGAGTACCGCCGCGCGGTGTCCGCCGCGAGGCTGCTGAGTAGCGCCAGGGTCGTGCGCCGCTACCGGCGGGCGGCGCAGCGCATGCCTCGGCCCGACGTGATCGTGTGCTCGATGCCGACCCCGGCCCTGGCATGGGCTTCGGCGGGCCTGGCGCGACGGTTCGGAACGCCCCTGGTGCTCGACTGCCGCGACCTCTGGCCGGACGTGCTGAACGAGGTCGCGCGACGGGCGGACGCCGATGAGGCGGGCTCGCCGCTCGCCGCGGCGGCGCGGCGCGTGGGACTGCGCATGGTCGCGTGGCACATGGCGCGGCAGCTCCGCTTCGCGGCTCGCACGGCCGCGGGCCTCGTCGGGATCAACGACGCCTTCCTCGCCCACCTCCTGCGCTACGCCGGCCGCGACCAGGGGCCGCTCGACGCCGTCTTCCCCCTCGGGTTTCCCGAAGGCCGCGCATTCGCCGAGGACGCCGTCTGCAAGGCGGCGGCCGACTGGCGTCGGGAGCTCGGGATCGGAGACGGCGACGATGCGTTTGTCGTGTGCTTTGCGGGACGGCTGAACGCGGTGGTCGAGGAGGCGTTCGCGCACGTCGTGCAGGCGGCCCGTGCGGCAAGGTCGCGGGTGCCGGAGCTGCGCGTCGTCGTCTGCGGGATCGGCGATCGCGAGGATGCCGTGCGGCGCCTGGCGGCGAGCGAACCCGCGATCCGTTTCGCGGGCCAGGTCGATGCCCTGCGGCTGGAGGCGCTGCGCTCGATCGCCGCGGCGGGGCTCATTCCCACCGCCCGCCGGCACGACTACCAGCAGTCGCTGTCGAACAAGTTCTTCGAGTACATCAGCAGCGGCCTGCCGGTGCTCTGCCACCTCGACGGACTCGCCGGACGAACGCTGCGCGAGCACGGCTGCGGCATCGTCTATGACGACGGCGGACAGCTCGCCGATGCGATCGTCAGCCTGGCGACCAGTTCCGAGATGCGCCAACGCATGGCCCGGGCCGCGCGCGGACTCTTCGAGGATCGCTTCGCCGCCGGGAGGATCTACGAGGCGTACGTGGCGTACCTGGAGCGGGTGGCGCGGTCGCAGCGATCGAGCGGCCACGGACCCGGGGATCGAGGACCCTGACGCAACCGCTTGGCATCGAGCCGGGTCAGGCTCGCGTTCGTCGGTGTCCGGCCCCTCACGACCGGTCCTCGACGGGCGCGGCGGCCACGCCGAAGCTCCGCTCCACGGCCTCCTGGAAGCCGATCGGAGGCGACCAACCCAGAGCGCTGCGGAACCCGCGGTCGTCCACGGCGAGCGAGCCCAGCAGACGATCGATCGCGTAGGTCGAGATCGGGAGCGGACGCCGCGCCATCGCTTGGAGAAGGTCGCCGAGGCGAGCGATGGACCGCAGGACCAGCGCCGGGCAAGGGAAGAGTCGTGCGCGTTGTCCGGTGGCGCCGGCGATGGCACGGATCAGCGTCGGGGTCGAGCAGGGCGGATGGTCAGCCACGACGAACGCGCGGTTGCGGTTCACGGGGTCGTCGAGCGCCGCCAGCACGGCGCTCGCGAGGTTCCCGACGTACATCACGCTGCGCTGGTTGCGCACCGAGCCGAGCGGCAGCGGCAGCCCCCGTCGGATCAACTGCTCGAGCCGGCCCATGTTGCCGAGGCCTCCCGCGCCGTAGACGAGCGGTGGGCGAAGCGCCGTCCACGACGAGCGCGTG